>DATHJG010000157.1:0-3953 GCA_035489875.1 Solirubrobacteraceae bacterium
TGAAGGCGGGGCTGGCCAGCTCGCGCAACTACTACCGCGCGCTCGACGCCGCGAGCGAGCAGACGGTGCGGTTCTCGCCCTACGCCCGCGGCGCCGACCCGGTCGAGTTCTCCTACGACAGCTCGTTCAACTACCGGCCGCGCGCGTTCGCGCGGCCAGGCCCGGTGGTCGAGATCCACCGGCTGCGCGACTGCACGCCGAGATAGGGTGACCGGCCCGCGCATGTCCGTGATCGACCCCAGCACGCCGCGGACGCCGGCGCCCGCGTCCGCGCCGACGCCCGCGCGCGCCGGCCCGCGCTGGGACCACCGGCTGACCTACGCGCTGGTCGCCGCGGGCGCGCTCGTCGTCGTGGGCGTGTTCGTCGTCTGGCAGACCTATCCCAACTACGACACCTACTACACGCTCGTCTGGGGCAAGGAGCTCGCGAACTGGCAGCTGCCCGACTACGACGTGTTCCGCACGCCGACGCCGCACCCGCTGTCGATGGCGGTCGCGTGGGCGATGGCGCCGTTCGGCACCGCGAGCGACCGCATCCTCGTGCTCGCGTCGCTGTTCGGCCTGCTCGCGTTCTACGTCGTCGCGTTCGTCTTCACCGAGCGGCTGCTCGGCCGGCTGGTCGCGCTGCTCGCCGTCGGCGCGCTGCTCACCCGCACCGACATGCAGCTGCTCGCGCTGCGCGCGATGTTCGACCTGCCGTTCTACCTGATGATCTTCGGCGCGGCCCTGCTGGAGCTGCGCCGGCCGCGCTGCGGATGGCCGGTGCTCGTCGTGCTCGCGCTGGCGGGGCTGGTGCGCCCGGAGGCGTGGCTGCTCGGCGGCGTGTACTGGCTCTACCTCGCACCCGGGATTCCGCGCCCGCTGCTGGTCCGCTATGCGCTGCTCGTCGTCGCCGCGCCGCTGATCTGGATGGCGTCGGACCTGATCGTGACCGGCGAGCCGCTCTACTCGCTCACGTCCACGCGCGAGGTGTCGGGCGAGTTCGGGCGCAACCGCGGCGTGTTCGACGCGATCGGGAACATCCCCGAGTACGCGGGCGGCAGCGACCGCGTCGTCACGCTCGGCGTCGGCGGGCTCGGGCTCCTGCTCGCGGTCTACATCCTGCGCCGGCGCGCGGCGCTGCCGCTCGCGCTCGGCGGGCTCGGCGTCGCGACGTTCCTGATCATCGCCGCGGCCGGGCTGTCGGTGATCCCGCGCTACATGACGGTCCCGTCGCTGCTGCTCACCCTCTGCGCCGCGGTGGCGCTGGGCGGCTGGACGCTGGTGCACGAGCGCACGCCCCGTCGCGTCGCGATCGGGATCGCGGTCGTATCGGTGCTGATGATCGGCTGGCGCGCGCCGGACCTCGTGAACGACTACCGCAAGCTCGCCGACCAGGCCGCGTTCGTCGAGGCGCAGCACCAGGGGCTGAAGCAGATCCTCGACGCGCCGCGCGCGGTCGAGGCGCTCCAGCGCTGCCGTCCGATCACGGTCCCGACGCACTCCGCGATCCCCGTGATCCGCTACGAGACCGGGCTGCCCAAGGAGGCGTTGCAGGCCTCGATCGCCCAGGACGGCCCGCCCGCGCGCGGCGTCCTGCTGATCGGGAAGACGTTCAACTTCGAGCCGAGCTCCGGCCGCGCCACGACCGCGAACGCGCGGCCGTCGGCGCGCAAGCCGTGGTCCAACAAGCGCCAGCCGGGCTTCGAGCCGCTCGGGCGCGACCGCCGCTGGGCCGTCTACGCGCGCTGCCCCTGAGGCCGCGTCCGTATGCTGGTTCTCGCCTCATGACGATCTCGCTCGACACCGACGTGACCTACCTCTCGCGCGCGATCGCGCTGGCCGAGGGAGGCCGCGGCCGCGTCAGCCCGAACCCGCTCGTCGGCGCCGTCGTCGCCCGTGACGGGAAGGTGCTCGGCGAGGGCTTCCACGCCGCCTACGGCGAGGCGCACGCCGAGCGCGCCGCGCTCGCCGCCTGCACGGCCGACCCGCGCGGGGCGACGATGTACGTCTCGCTGGAGCCGTGCTGCCACCACGGGCGCACGCCGCCGTGCACCGACGCGATCCTCGAGGCGGGCATCGCGCGCGTGGTCGTCGGGTCCGACGACCCGACCGAGAAGGCGTCCGGCCGCGGGCTCGGGATCCTGCGCGACGAGGGCGTCGAGGTCGTGATCGCCGACGGCGAGCCGGCCATGCGCGCGCGGCTGCTCAACCAGGCCTTCCGGAAGCACGCCCGCACCGGCCGCCCGCACGTGCTGTTCAAGTCGGCGATGACGCTCGACGGCAAGGTCGCGACGCGCACCGGCGACTCCAAGTGGATCTCCGGCGAGGAGTCGCGGCTGCTCTCCCACCACTGGCGCGCCGAGCGCGACGCCGTCGTGGTCGGGATCGGCACCGCGCTGGCCGACGACCCGCAGCTCACCGCGCGGATCCACGGCGCGATCCGGCAGCCGCGCCGCGTCGTGTTCGACTCCGAGGGGCGGCTGCCGCTCGACTCCCAGCTCGTGCGCGGTGCGCACGACGTCCCGCTGACCGTCGTGGTCGGCCGCGCCGCGTCGCGCCTGGAGACCGACGCGCTGGAGGTCGCCGGCGCCGAGGTGATCGTCGCGACGGGGGAGAACGAGCCGGCGCGCGTGCGCTCCGCGCTCGACCAGCTCGGCGCGGCGGGCGTCAGCTCGATCCTGCTCGAGGGCGGCCCGAAGCTCGCGGGCGCGTTCCTGGACGCCGGCGAGGTCGACGAGATCCGCCTGTTCCTCGCGCCGGTCGTCGTCGGCGGCTCCAACGCGCGCGACCCGCTCGAGGGCGAGGGCGTGGAGCGGATCGCCGACGCCACGCGCGCGCTCGCGCTCGACGTCGAGCGGATCGCCGAGGACGTGCTGATCACCGCGCGGTTGCGAGAGTGGTGAGGATGTTCACCGGGCTGGTCCAGGACCTCGGCAAGGTGACCGTCGTGGACGCGACCGACGACGGCGTGACCCTGGGTGTGCGCACGAAGCTGGCGGGCGAGATCGCCGAGGGCGACTCGGTCGCCGTCAACGGCGTCTGCCTGACCGCCACCGCGATCGCCGACGGGCAGTTCAAGGCCGAGGTGATGCACGAGACGCTGCGCCGCTCCTCGCTCGCCGAGGCCGCGGCCGGCTCCGCCGTCAACCTCGAGCTGTCGCTGCGCGCCAGCGACCGCCTCGGCGGCCACATCGTGCAGGGCCACGTCGACGGGCTCGGCGCGGTGCGCGACGTGCGCGAGGACGGCTTCGCCCGCGTCGTCACGATCGCCGCCCCCTCCGACCTCCTGCGCTACGTGGTGGAGAAGGGCTCGATCGCCGTCAACGGCGTGTCGCTCACGGTGGTCGAGGTCGGAGACGACTGGTTCTCGGTCTCGCTCATCCCCGAGACGCTCGAGCGCACGACGCTCGGGAATGCGGTCCCGGGCGCGCCCGTCAACCTGGAGGTGGACGTGGTCGCGAAGTACGTCGAGAAGCTGGTCGCGCGATGAGTGGGCCGTTCGCCACGATCGAGGAGGCGATCGAGGACATCCGCGCGGGGCGGATGGTGATCGTGTGCGACGACGAGGATCGCGAGAACGAGGGCGACCTCACGATCGCGGCGGAGTTCGCGACGCCCGAGTCGATCAACTTCATGGCGCGCGAGGGGCGCGGGCTGATCTGCCTCGCGCTCACGCCCGAGCGCTGCGACGAGCTCGGCCTCGACCTGATGGCGGCCAAGAACGAATCGCCCTTCGAGACCGCGTTCACGGTCTCGATCGAGGCGCGCGACGGCGTCACCACCGGCATCTCGGCCGCGGACCGCGCGCGCACGATCGCGGTCGCCGTCGACCCGCACGCATCCCCGCGCGACCTCGTCCAGCCCGGCCACGTGTTCCCGCTCAAGGCCAAGTCCGGCGGCGTGCTGGAGCGGACCGGCCAGACGGAGGCGGCGGTCGACCTCGCCCGGCTCGCCGGCCTCACGCCCGCCGG
>DATHJG010000158.1:0-8828 GCA_035489875.1 Solirubrobacteraceae bacterium
TCGGCTGGTACATCTTCCGCGTCGACAAGATCAGCAAGGCCTCGCAGCAGACGCTCGAGCAGGCCAAGACCACGATCAAGCAGGTGCTGGCGTCGCAGAACCAGCAGAAGGCGCTCGACGCGTTCGTCAAGGACTTCCGCAGCAAGTGGAAGGACAAGACGGACTGCCGCGAGGAGTACGTGACGCAGGACTGCAAGAACGCGCCGAAGGCGACGCCGACCCCGACGCCCGGCGCAGTCCAGCCGGCGCCTGAGGGCGGTCAGACCCCGCCCCCGACCGCGCCCCCCGGCCAGTAGGCATCGGGACCGGCGGGTGAGCACGCCCGAGGACGTCGCCGCGGCGACCGCGGCCCTCGACGAGCTCACCCGCCGGCTCCGCCGCGAGTGCCCGTGGGACCGCGAGCAGGACGAGCGCTCGATCGTCCCCCACACCGTCGAGGAGGCCTACGAGCTCGCCGCCGCGGCCCACGCCGGCGACGACGCGAAGCTACTCGACGAGCTCGGCGACGTCCTCTTCCAGGTGCACTTCCTGTCGCTGCTGCTCGAGGAGCGCGGCGCCGGCACGATGGCCGACGTCGCCGAGCACGCGCGCCAGAAGCTGATCCGGCGCCACCCGCACATCTTCCCCGATCAAGCCGGCTTCGCCGGCGCACGCGGGACAGGCCGCGACGTGGAGGTCGAGCACGCCGCAGACGTGCTCCGCAACTGGGACGCGATCAAGCGGACCGAGACGGGACGCGAGCCGGGGATCTTCGGCGAGGTGCCGGAGAACCTCCCCGGCCCGCTCTACGCGCGCAAGGTGCAGCGGCGCGCGGCGTCGACCGGGTTCGACTTCGACCACGTTCCCTACGAGGCGGTGCGCGGCGAGCTCGACGAGCTCGAGGCCGCCGAGGACCGCGATGCGCGCTTCCACGAGGTCGGCGACGTGCTGTTCGCCGCTGTCAACCTCGCCCGCAAGCTCAAGGTCGATCCGGAGCTGGCGCTGCGCGCGGCGTCCGACCGCTTCCGGGGGCGCGTCGAGGGCGCGGAGGGCCTCGCCGCATCGGACGGCGCGGACTGGAACGATCTGGGCCCCGAGACGCAGCTCGCGTACTACGCGCGCGCCCGCCTCGCCGAGTAAGCACCTCTCCCCAGGAGCATCCGCCTTGAGCCAGATCGAGTCCGTCCACGCCCGCCAGATCCTCGACTCGCGCGGCAATCCCACCGTCGAGGTGGAGCTGGTGCTCCGCTCGGGCGCGCAGGGCCGCGCGGCGGTCCCGTCCGGCGCGTCGACCGGCGAGTTCGAGGCCACCGAGCTGCGCGACGGCGGCGACGCCTACCTCGGCAAGGGCGTCACCAGGGCCGTCGGGAACGTGAACGGCGAGATCGCGCAGGCGATCGCGGGGCGCGACGCGCTCGACCAGTCCGGCCTCGACCGCGCGTTGATCGACCTCGACGGGACGCCGAACAAGAGCCGGCTGGGCGCGAACGCGATCCTCGGCGTCTCGCTCGCGGCGGCCCGCGCCGCTGCGGCGGAGGAGGCCCAGCCGCTGTGGCGCTACCTCGGCGGCGAGTCCGCGCGGATCCTGCCGGTGCCGATGATGAACGTGCTCAACGGCGGCGCCCACGCCGACAACTCGGTCGACTTCCAGGAGTTCATGGTCGTGCCGGTCGGCGCGGCGCGGTTCTCCGACGCGTTGCGCATGGGCGCCGAGGTGTTCCATCACCTCAAGCAGCACCTGCACGACCGCGGCCTCGGCGGCGGGGTCGGCGACGAGGGCGGCTTCGCGCCCAACCTGGAGTCCAACGAGGCGGCGCTCGAGGCGCTCGTTGCCGGCATCCAGGCGGCCGGCTACACGCCGGGCGAGGACCTCGCGATCGCGCTCGACCCCGCGACGAGCGAGATCTACGAGCGCGGGGCGTACGAGCTGACGCACGAGGGCCGCACGCTCTCCTCCGACGACCTGGCCGGCTACTGGGCCGACCTCGCCGGCCGCTACCCGATCCTCTCGATCGAGGACGGGATGGACGAGGAGGACTGGGACGGCTGGAAGACGCTGACCGACCGGATCGGGGCCACCGTCCAGCTCGTCGGCGACGACCTGTTCGTCACCAACACCGAGCGGCTGCGGCGCGGCATCGACGCCGGGGTCGCGAACTCGATCCTGATCAAGGTCAACCAGATCGGCACGCTGACCGAGACGCTCGCCGCGATCGCGATGGCGCGCGAAGCCGGCTACACCGCGGTCATGTCGCACCGCTCGGGCGAGACCGAGGACACGACGATCGCGGACCTGGCGGTGGCGACCGGCTGCGGGCAGATCAAGACCGGCGCCCCGTCGCGCTCGGACCGCGTCGCGAAGTACAACCAGCTCCTGCGGATCGAGGAGGCGCTGGGGGCGGACGCGGAGTACCCGGGCCGTTCTGTATTTCGCTCGTGATCGTTCCGGTGCTCGGCGTCCGGCTGACGGTGTCGAGTGACAGGCCGCATGCAAGGCAGCCTCCCGCCTGCGCTCCGGGAGTTACGTCGGGAGTTACGTTGCAGAGGAAGGGAGGCGCGTTTGTCGAACGAACCCGTCAGGCATGGCTGCATCCCGCATCCGCTGGGACCGCGTCGGGCGCTGGGCGCTCATCTGCGTCTTCGCGTTCGTGCTGTACCTCTACATCGGCCCCGCCCGCACGTGGGTCACGACGTACGCAGAGGCGAAGCACAAGCGCGAGGAGGTGGCGGACGTGCGCGCGCAGAACGAGCGGCTGCTCGCGCGCAAGCGCGACCTCGAGCAGGCCGGCGCGGTCGAGCTCGAGGCGCGCCGGCTGGGCATGGTCAAGGCCGGCGAGAAGCTCTACGTGATCAAGTAGCGACCGCGCCGGTCAGGTAGCGCTGGAGCGTCGGCCCGATCGCGACGACCAGCGTCTCCGGATCGGCGCCGGCGATCGGCTGCACGCCGACGACGTAGCGCGCCGTGACCATGCCGACCACCTGCGAGCCGGTCAGCGCCGCGCGCAGCTCCGGGTCGGGCGCGTCGATCGCGGCGGAGAGGCGGCCGAGCACCTCCCGCTGGAGGAACTCGCGCGATCGCTACCCTCGCGAGATGGCGTTCGAGACCGCGATGGAGCAGTGGCAGGCGGGGGTGCGGCGGCTCGAGCACGCGCCGTTCGACGAGCGCCCGATCCTCGAAGCGGTGACCCGGGAGATCCAGGCCGAGCTGCGCCGCCGGCTCGGCTCGACGTTCACCACCGAGGAGCTGGCCGAGCTCTACGACGCCGGCACATCCTGGGTCTCGGACATCGCGGTCGCGATCGCTCCCGACTCCCCGTTCGCCTGGGACGTGCGGGTCGTGGGAGACGCGGCGTTCGCGCGCTATCTCCGCGAAGCCATGGACTATGCAGGTGGACGCCGGCTCATGTGAGATCGCCGCGTGTAACTCGCGCAGCGCAGGCGGGAGGCTGTCCTAGCCGGCGCTGCGAGGCTCGATACGGTCAGCCGGACGCCGAGCAGCATGCGTAACTCGCGCAGCGCAGGCGGGAGGCTGCCCTAGCCGGCGCTGCGAGGCTCGGCACCGTCAGCCGGACGCCGAGCAGCAAGGAACCGGTAGACCACCCACGCCCGTCGAAAACCCAGCCTCGCGTACAGGTGCTGTGCCGCCCCGTGGGCGTCGGTGAAGAGGAACGTGAGCTGGTCGCCGGCCTCGCACGCGGCGCGCGCGACGACCGCGTGCGCAAGGCCGCGGCCGCGGTGCGAGGGCGTCGTGTACACGCGCTCGACCTCGTCGGCGTGCGGCGTCGCGAGCAGCAGGCACATCGACACGGGTCGCCCGCCGTCGAGCACGCAGAACGCGCGCGCGCCGGTCAGGTCCGCTCGCGCCCGCTCCCACGCGAGCATCGCGTCGACCGCGGCGTCGGTCCCCCACGGCTCTGCGCGCATCCACTCCGCCCGCAGCGGCCAGATCAGCTCGGGGTCGACCTCCTCCACCGCGTGGGCGACCTCCGGCGGCGGGTCCTCGAGCGCCATCAGCAGATGCCGGCTGACCTGCCACCCGGCGGCGGCGAGCGCCGGCGCGACCGCCGTCCCGATCGGCTCGTGCAGCACCTCGATCGCGGGCTGGGCGGGGAAGCGCGACTCAGCCGCGAACGCGATGTCGCCCGCACGCACGCCGTGCGTCGTCTCGACGCGCACGACATTGACCTCGCGCACCCACGGCACGCCGCCGTGGAACACCGCCGTGCCCCACGGCAAGGGCTCCGTCCACTCAGCGACCGCGTCCTCGACCGCGCACAGGTGCGCGACGATGCGGTCGAGGTCAGTCGTCGTCTTCCTCGTCGCCGCCGGCGCGGCGGATCACGATCTGGTCCTCCTCGATCGTGACCTGGACGGGGCGGTGGCCCGCCCAGTGCTCGGCGTACACGGGATCGTCCTCAACGGCGGGATCGAGCCACAGCCCGTAGCCCTCCTCGCCGTGGTCGAATGTGCCCTCCAGCGGACCGGCCGCCTGCTTGCGGCCGCGGCCCCGCGCACGTCCCCGGGCGCGCTTGGGCTTCGCGGGCTCCTCCTCGACGGCCTCGTCCTCGGCGGCCTCGTCCTCGGCGGCCTCGTCCTCGGCCGCCTTTCGCGCGGCGTCCTCGGCGGCCTTGGCCTCCTCCTCGGCGCGGCGGACCTCCTCGGCCTCCAACTCGGCGGCGATCGCGGCGTCGTCCTCCGCGCGCAGGTCGACCTCGTCGGTGGCGCCGCCGTCGGGCGCGACGGCGCCGTCGGGCTCCAAGCCGTGCTCGCGCTTGAACGCTTGGATCTGCTGGACGGTGACCTCGAGCTGGTGGGCGATCCAGGCGTCGGTGCGACCTTGTCGCACCCATCCTCGGATCTGGTTAAGCTGCGGACGCAGCGACCGGCGGCTCATGAGCAGGCCGGGAGACTAGCGAAAGCCTCGGGTGCTAGCCCCATGGTGTGCGGGACACCATGTCGATAGTCTCCCGCGAGGCGCAGTTTGGGGCAATCAGCTCGGGGTACCCGGGGCACACGATGCGTACCGAATGGCAGGGAGGCGCAACTTGCTCGTCCTTACTCGCAAGTCAAACCAGTCGATCATGATCGGCGACGACATCGAGGTGTCGGTGCTGTCCATCATGGGCGAGAAGGTGCGCATCGGTATCCAGGCGCCGCGCGACATCCCGGTGTTCCGCCGTGAGGTCTATCTCGAGATCCAGCAGGAGAACGTCGCCGCCGGCGCATCGGCGCGTGCCGAGGTCGACGACGCGTTGAAGCGGCTCAGCGCGAACCGCTAGCCCATTACGTAGAGCAGCGTCCGGAACATCACGATGGTCACGACGACCGCCGTCGTGATCAGTGTGAGCACCAGGAGCGCGAAGCGCATCGAGCCGTGCTTGTGCGACTTCTCGATGTGCCGCTGACGCAACCGCATCTCGGCGCGACGGGCGAGCCGCTCGCGGCGATCGCGGTCCTCCTCGATCTCCTCGACGAACGCCTCTTCGATCTGCGCGAGGCTCTGCTGCATCCGCATGGGGGCCATCTTATGACGCGCGGGCGGCGGCCGCGACACCGCGGCCGCCGGGACGGTGAGGCGCGTCAGACGCGCGCGGCGGACTCCGCCTCGTCATAGACCCTGACGAAGCGGAGGTACTTGTCGGCGATCCGCTCCGCCGCCGCGCCGCGCTGGAGGTCGCCGTCGAGGAAGCCCTTGAGCGCGTCCCACCAGATCGAGCGGCCGATCGCGAAGCCGACGAAGCCCTCGACCGGTGCCGCCGCGCGGAGCCACTGGTCGACCTTCTCGTCCGACGCGCCGCGGCCCAGCAGCACGCAGACGACGCCCGCGCGGCCCTCGCCGGTGCGGGTCTGCTCGGCGAGCGCCTCGGCGTCCTCGCGCGCGTCGACGCCCTCGATCTTCCAGACGTCGACCTCGATGCCGTGGTCCTGGATGTCCTTGATCGCCTGCTTCATGAGCTTCGGTCGCAGCTCGGCGTCGTAGCGGTCGCCGTCTCCGCCGACGGACTCGAGCTGCGCCGGCTCGGCCGGGACGAGCAGCTCGAACAGGAACTTGCGGTCGTTCGCGTGGAGCCAGTCGGCCAGTCGTGCCAAGCGGCCGAGCTGCCGCTCGTTCATCGCCGCGTCGGCCTCGGGGTTGTAGCGGACGAGCACCTTCGCGAAGTCGACGTCGTAGGACGCGATGTGCTCGCCGAACTCGTCGCCGTACTGGAAGTCGAACTCGTCCTGGCCGGACTTCTCGACCGGCATCGCGAGCACGAGGTTCTGCTCCTTCGCGCGCCGGGGGATGTCGGAGCCGAACTGCTCGTCGACGAGCACGCCGGTCGCCGAGGCGTCGACGCCGCGCTGCACCGCGAGCTCCATGCCCTCGAAGATCAGCCGCTTCGCGTCGGCGATCCGATCGGTCTCCTCGGGCGTGGGATCGCCCTGGATCCCGAACATCTTCTTCTGGAACGACCCGCGGTGGTCGAAGGCCAGGATGTACAGCTTTCCGTCGTATCCGAGCGCCATGGGATCGGTTCTCCTTCGAGAGTCGTGGATCTCCTCGCCAGTATGACCCGCTCGGTTGGAAGTGGTGGTCCGGGGGACGACGGCGTGCGCGTAGAATCGATCGTCCATGGCAAGCGGGCCCGATCTCTTCGTCGTCTGCAAGAGCTGCGGCTCCGAGGTGTCTCCGTACATAACGGAGTGCCCGTACTGCGGGACGCGGTTGCGCAAGCGCGCGCCGAAGCTCGACCGCGGCGGCACGCCCAAGCCGCCGCGCCGGTCGCGTCCGCGGCTGGCTCCGCTGCGCGCCGGCGAGATCCCCGGCATCCGGCCCGACCGCCGGCCGTACGTGACGATCGCGCTGGTCGTCGCGTCCGTGGTGATCACGCTGATCGGCCTCGTCGGGATCAACCTCGTCGCCGAGGACCAGATCGGAGGCCTCGGGCTCGCGACGCTCTCCGCCTGGGGACAGCTCACGCTCGGCGGCCCGCTCGACGGCGAGTGGTGGCGCGTGGTCACGACGCAGTTCGTCTACGACAGCACGGGCTACGAGATCGCCGCGCTCGCGGCGATCCTGCTCTTCGGCTCGCTGATGGAGCGGCGCCACGGCTGGTGGGCGCCGCTGCTGCTGTTCGTCGTCGGCGGCGGCGCGGGCATGGCGCTGGTCGTCGCGCTCGACGAGCCGGCGATCGCGATCGGCGGCAACGCCGCCGCGCTCGCGATGCTCGCGGCGTGGGCGATGCGCGACATCCTGGGCCGCCGCGCCGGACGGGAGGACGAGTCCGACCTGCTCGGCGTGCTGGCGATCGCGGCGCTGCTCGTGTGCCTTCCGATCGGGGTCGAGGGCGCGAACTCGCTGGCCGGGCTCGGCGGCGGCGTCGCGGGCATCGTGATGGGCCTCGGCCTGGCGCGCCTGCCCTGAGCATGCCGCCGCGCCGCGCCTACTCCGACGCCGAGGTCGAGGCGGCCATCGAGGTGCTCGCGGACCCCGCGCGCCTCGAAGAGGCCCAGCGCCTGGTCGGCGCGAACGCGCCCGGCATCCAGCGGATCCTCAACGAGGCGCTGCAGGCGGCCGACTGGTTCGGCTCCGCCCACCAGGCGGCCGTGCTCGAGGCCGCCGGCAAGCCCGACGTCGAGGATCGCCTGACCGCGGTACGGACGCTGATCGCCGAGGAGACGGGCGTGTCGATGCTGATCGGGGTCGCGGTCGGGTACGAGCTGGCCCACGAACTCATGCGACAGGAGGACTGACCACATGGACATCCGCTTCCTCGGCCATTCCGCGGTCGAGCTGACCGACGGCGACGCCAGGATCCTCGTGGACCCTTTCATCACCGGCAACCCCAAGGCGACGGTGACGCCGGATGAGCTCGAGCCGACGCACATCCTGCTCACGCACGGCCACGCCGATCACTACGGCGACACGGTCGACATCGCGAAGCGCACCGGCGCGCCGGTGCTCGCGCTCGTCGAGATCGCCAACGAGCTGTCCGAGCTCGGCGTTGGGACGGTCCACGACCCCAACCTCGGCGGCACGGTCCGGTTCGACTGGGGCTGGGCGAAGCTCGTGCCGGCCTGGCACTCGTCGACGACGCCGAACGGCACGGTCAGCCCGGCCGCCGGGCTGCTGATCATGGTCGGCGAGCGGCTCGTCTACCACCTCGGCGACACCGCGCTGTTCTCCGACCTCGAGCTGATCGCCCGGCGCGGCAACCACGTCAACCTCGCGCTCGTGCCGATCGGCGGGCACTACACGATGGACCGCTTCGACGCGGTCGGCGCGTGCGAGTTGATCGGCGCCGACGAGGTGATCCCGATCCACTACAACACGTTCCCGCCGATCGAGACCGACGTGCAGGCGTTCAAGAGCGACGTCGAGAACGCGACCGAGACCAAGGTCGTCGTGCTGGAGCCCGGCGAGACGCACACGGTCAGGTGAAACGGTTTCGCCTGCCAGGCGAGCGTGCTCGTTCCTCGCCGCTCGCCTTCGGCGACGTTACTAGTGGATGCGGGAACCCAGGGGCACGTGGGACCGCGGCTCGAGCAGGATGATGCGGCCTGCGTCGTCGCTCGCCCCGAGGCAGAGCACCTCGGACATGAACGGACCGATCTGGCGCGGCGGGAAGTTGACGACCGCGACGACGAGCCGGTTCTCCAGCTCCTCGCGGGCGTAGTTGGCGATCTGCGCCGACGAGCGCTTGACGCCGATCTCCGGCCCGAAGTCGATCGTGAGCTTCCAGGCCGGCTTGCGGGCCTCCGGGAACTCGTCCACCGCGGTCACCCGGCCCACGCGCATGTCGACGGCGAGGAACTGGTCGAAGTCGATCGGCTCGGTCACGGCCGGGCAGCCTAGTGGGCCTTCTCGC
>DATHJG010000159.1:0-2441 GCA_035489875.1 Solirubrobacteraceae bacterium
GAGAAGGAAGGAACTCGCAAAGTCGCTTGAGGAGGCGAGGTCCCACCCGGAGAAGGTGACCAAGGGCCTAGAGACGCGGCTGCAGAGAGCCAAGCTCCATCCGGCACGCAACAAGGAGCTGATCAAGGATCTCGAGAGGCAGTTGGCTCATGCTGAGGCGTACCCGGATCGTGACAAGGCTCGCATCCAGGATCTCCGCGAGAAGATCAAGGGGCTCGACGGGGATCAGCGCGGGCGTGACCGGGTCCGGGACTCCCTGAAGGAGAAGATCATCCCGGCGTTGACGGGGAAGCGGTCGAGCTTGAACACGGCGCGCGGGGATCTGTTGGGGAATCTGGACACGGTGCAGGGCATCGGTTCCCCGACGAACTTGATGGCGGTGTTGCCGGTGACGGGTGTGCTGGGCGGCGACATTCTGAGTGCGCAGATCAGTATTCGGGACATCGGCGGGGACATGCCGCGGGTGACCGACGAGGCGGGGACCGCGGAGAAGCCCGACACGTCGGAGCGTGACGCCCTGCTCGAGCAGTTGCTGCGCGAGGCGAACCTCCGCACGGCCGTGTCGGAGTCGCAGTTCAAGGTACTCCGCGACATGCCTCCGTACGGCGGGTCGTTCGACACGGGCGGCGTGGTTCCCGGGCCCGTGGGTGCGCCGCGCACGATCGTCGCGCACGGCGGGGAGGGCGTGTTCACGCCTGACCAGATGGCCGCGGGCGGCCAGCCGTCGTTCGTCGTGATTGTGCAGGACGGCGCGGTGCGTGAGGACAAGATCAAGGTGATCGCTGGCCGTGAGGCTGAGCGGATCACGCGGCAGCAGGCGCGCGCGGGTGCGCGTGGCCTGCCGGGACGCGGAGGAGGTGGACTCGGATGACAGAGCTAATCGTCCTCGATCCCGCCGAGGTCGCGACCGGCATCGCACCCGCCGCACCAGTCGTCCGCGCCGTCGGCACGGTCGCGTCCGGCACGGGCGACATCACGCCCGGCCTGCCCGCCGGCACCGTCGCCGACGACATCCTCATCATGTACGTCGAGACCAACAACGAGGCCGTCGCCCTTCCCGACGGGTGGGCGCACGTGGACGGCTCCCCCGTGTTGGTGGCGTCCGGGACGACCACGAGGTTGACGGTGCTGTGGAAGCGCGCCGTGACCGGGGAGACGGCACCGACGATCACCGACCCCGGGGATCATGCTGTCGCACGGATCGTCGGCGTGAGCGGGTGCGTGACCTCCGGTAACCCGTGGAACGTGACGGCGGCCGGCACGGAGCTCGTGTCGGACACGAGCGCGTCGATCCCCGGCGCGACGACGACGGTGAACAACTGCCTGATCCTCGCCGCGGTCGCGACGGGAACGGATGTGGCGTCGACGGCGCACGCGTCCGCGTTCACGAACGCGAGCCTCACCGGCGTGACGGAGCTGGTCGACAACTGGGTGGTGGATGGCACGGGCGGTGGTCTCGCCGTGGCGTCCGGCGTGAAGGTGTCCCCGGGCGCGTACAGCGCGACGACCGCGACGGTCGTGACGGCGAACTTCAAGGCGTTGATGTCGATCGCGCTGCGCCCGGTCATCCGGACGGAGCTCGACATCACGCCGTTCATCGACTTCGAGGGCGTCGACTTCGGCGATAGCGCGATCGAGAGCTACATGGCGGAGGCCGCGCTCGGGCAGATACCCGTCGACTATCGGCTCCCGAACCGTGTGATCACGATCCCGCTGAACCTGATGGAACGCGGGAACGTCAGCTTCGAGGGCATCCGCCGGTCGATTCAGGCGAAGGCCGCGATGTTCCAGCAGCAGGGCGGGTGGCTCATGCGTGAGGTGAACGGCACGCCGTGGTACGCGGATGTTGTCAGCGCGACGTTGAGGCTCGGGGGTAGCACGTTGCAGGCGGTCAGCGACATCGATGCGGACGCCGTGTTGACGTTGGAGTGCGTCCCGGACTTCTACGGCGACGAGATCACGCTCGACGACATCACGGAGACATCCGCCGCGGAGATCGTCAGGGTCCTCCAGTTGTCCGCCGCGAACGCCGTGATCAAGGGCGACTACCCCGGCCGCGTCCGCATCGTCGTGGACGAGGACCAGGCGCAGTCTCAGCTCGGGTTGCTGTGGGGGCTCCGTGCTCGGCATTACAGCGCCGCGACGACCGCCGCGCTAGCGTACGAAGCGGAGGCGTTGACGCCACTCGACTCGGCTGCGATTGCGACGGTCACGGGCGCGTCGGGTGGGGCGTCGAACAACGTCATCCAGCACGCGAATCTCGCCACGACGTGGACGCCTGTGCTGTCCACGACCATCCTGAGCGGCTCGCTTGACATGACGCACTCCGGCACTTACCGCGTCTGGGCGCGCTGCTACTCGAGCTCGATACCCCCGTCTCGCGTGCGGCTGGTCTACGACGTCGACGACCTCACGAACCCTGCGGAGAACGAGCCGCAGAC
>DATHJG010000160.1:0-2363 GCA_035489875.1 Solirubrobacteraceae bacterium
CGCGCAGGGCGGCGGAGTGGGTCGCGCGCGTCTACGACGAGCACCACAGCGACGAGCCGGGCGCGGTCAACCGCCTGCTGACCGCCCCGCGCACCGTCGAGGAGCTGCGCGAGCGCCTGCCGCTGATGCGCCGGGCGGACATGATCACGAGCACGAGCTGGCAGTCGCTGATGACGCTGCTGACCGCCGCGCCGAAGGTCAACGCCGCATTCCCGCAGCTCGGCGCGCGGATCTACCGCTTCGTCGAGCAGGCCCGGGCGCGCGACGTCCGCATCACGGAGTGCATCACCGACGCCAAGGGCGACCGCGCGGCCCCGCCGGCCAAGCAGGAGGACCCGGACGCGTACACGCGGATCGTCGAGCGGCGGCCCGACGGCATCGTGATCCGCGGGGCCAAGCTGCACATCACCGGCGCGTCGCTCGGCCACGAGCTGCTCGTGATGCCGACCAAGCGCATGAAGGCCGGCGAGGAGGAGTACGCCGTCGCGTGCGCGGTCCCGGTCAACGCGCCGGGCGTGTCCACGATCAACACGACGTACGCGCCGCGGGCCGAGGACGACCGCCACTTCCCGTTCACGCGCCACGAGCAGATGCCGGACTGCTTCGTCGTCTTCGACGACGTGTTCGTCCCGCACGAGCGGGTGTTCCTGGACGGGCAGGTCGAGTTCTCGGCGCTGTTCGCCCATTCGCTCGGCCTCTGGGAGCGCCTCGGCGGCGTCTCGCTGATGGCGACCGAGGCGGACACGCTGGTCGGGCTCGCCCAGCTGATCGCGGAGGCCAACGGCCTGCAGCGGGTCGAGCACATCAAGGAGAAGATCTCCGAGCTCCTCATCTACGCCACGCTCATCCGGGCGGGGCTCGAGGCCGCGATCGCCCACGCGCGCGAGACCGAGGACGGCTACGTCTACCCGGACGAGCTCTACACGAACGCGGCGAAGTACCACGGCGCCGCCGAGTACAACGTGATGGTCCGCCACCTGCACGACATCGCCGGCGGCGGGGTGCTGACCGCCCCGACGATCGCCGATCTCGAGAACCCGGACACCGCCGCGATGGTCGAGAAGTACATGGCGGGCCACCCGGACGTCGGCAGCGAGGAGCGCATGCGCCTGTTCCACGCGATCCGCGACCTCACGGCCGACGCGTTCGGCGGCTGGCACCTCGTCACGAACGTCCAGTCCGGCGGCGGCCTCTACGCACAGCGCATCGTCACGCGCAAGCACTACGACATGGAGGCGGCCAAGGGGCTGGCCCGGCAGGCTGCCGGCGTCGACGTCCCCGTGGCCGCAGCATGAGCGCCATGACGGACGTGATGGTCGTCGACGCGGTTCGCACGCCCGTCGGACGTCGAGGCGGTGCGCTCTCGGGCCGCCATCCAGGGGATCTGCTCGCGCACGTCCAGCGCGCCGTCGTGGAGCGCTCGGGAATCGACCCCGGCGCCGTCGAGCAGGTCGTCGCCGGCTGCGTCAGCCAGGTCGGCGAGCAGACGCTCAACATCGGCCGCACCGCCTGGCTGGCCGCCGGGTACCCCGACGGCGCCGCCGCGACGACGATCGACACCCAATGCGGCTCCTCGCAGCAGGCGACGGCGCTGGCCGGCAGCCTGGTGGGCAGCGGGCTGGTGGACGTCGCGATCGGCTGCGGCGTCGAGGCGATGAGCCGGATCCCGATCGGCGCCGCGATGAACGACGAGCTGGGGCTCGGCCACCCGATCCCCGCCAGCTACCACGAGCGACTGGAGTTCACGAACCAGTTCGAGGGCGCCGAGCGGATCGCCGACCGGTGGGGCATCACGCGCGCAGACGCCGACGGGCTCGGCCTGCTCTCCCAGCACCGCGCCCGCCGGGCGTGGGACGAGGGGCGGTTCGATGCCCAGCTCGCGCCGCTGCCCGAGCTGGCACGCGACGAGGGACTGCGCGAGACGACCCTGGAGGCCCTGGCGGGGCTCAAGCCGGTGGCGCGCCCCGGCGGCGTGCACACCGCCGGGAGCGCTTCGCAGATCTCCGACGGCGCTGCCGCCGTGCTGCTGGCGAGCGCCGGGAAGGCAGCCGAGCTGGGGCTGCGGCCGTGGGCGCGGATCGTCGACAGCGTCCTCGTCGGCAGCGACCCTGTCCTGATGCTCACCGGTCCGATCGGCGCGACGCGCCGCCTGCTCGAGCGCAACGGCCTGTCCGTCGACGACATCGACCTCTTCGAGATCAACGAGGCGTTCGCATCCGTGGTCCTCGCGTGGCAGAAGGAGCTCGACGTCGACGCCGAGCGCGTGAACCCCAACGGCGGCGCGATCGCGCTCGGACACCCGCTCGGCGGCACCGGCGCGGTGCTGATCACCAAGGCGCTGCACGAGCTCGAGCGTGGCGGCG
>DATHJG010000161.1:0-2595 GCA_035489875.1 Solirubrobacteraceae bacterium
CGTGACCCGGTTCCCGATCTCGAACATCTCCTCGAGCCGGTGCGTGACGTAGAGGATCGCCACGCCGTCGTCGCGCAACTGCGCGATCAGGCGCAGCAGCCCCTTGGCCTCGTCGCCCGACAGGGCGGTCGTCGGCTCGTCGAAGACGATCACGCGGGCGTCGCCGGCGAGCACCTTCGCCACCTCGATCAGCTGACGGGTCGCCGGCGCGAGGTCCGCGACCGGGGTGCGGGGATCGACGCGCTCGAGCCCGACGCGCGCGAGCAGGTCCGTGGCGCGCTCGCGCAGCGCGCGCGGGCGGACCAGCCCGTGGCGCGCGGGCAGCCGGCCCATCAGCAGGTTCTCCTGCACCGACAGCTCGGGCAGGAGGCTCAGCTCCTGGTAGACCACGCCGATGCCCGCCGCGCGCGCCTCGGCCGGCCCGAGGTGCCCGACGTCGGCGCCGTCGACGCGGTACGTCCCGGCGTCGCGCCGGATCGCGCCCGTGAGCACCTTGATGATCGTCGACTTGCCGGCGCCGTTCTCGCCGGCGAGGCAGTGCACCTCGCCGGCCTCGAGGTCGAGGTCGACATCCTCGATCGCGTGGACGACGCCGTAGGCCTTCGAGGCGCCGCGCAGCTCGACCAGGGCCATGGCTAGAGCTCCTCGGTCGGGGGCTCGAGCAGCCGCCTGACGTCCGGCTGGTTCATGTTCGACTCATCCACCACGACCGCGCCCGGGTCGAGCCGGACCGGCGGGAAGTTGTCCGCCGTGGCCATCGCGGCCTCCAGCACGCCCTGGTAGCCGAAGAAGTACGGGTTCTGGACGACCAGCGCGTCGATCGAGCCGTCGGCGAGCGCCGCGTTCTCCTGCGGGTCGGAGTCGAACGCGACGACCGGAATCCTGTCTGCCGCGTCGTTGTCCTGGATCGCCCGTGCGGCGCCGACGCCGGAGGTGTTGTTGTCGGCGAACACGGCGAGCAGGTCCGGGTTGGACGTGATCGCGTCGTTGACCTGGCCGGCGGCGGTGTTGATGTCGTTGTTGTTGTAGCGCCGGGCGCCGATCCGCACGTCGGGGCAGGCGGCCGTGAGGCCCTGCTCGAAGCCCGCGTCGCGGTCCCTCAGCACCTGGACGCCGGCGACGGAAGACTCGAGCAGTACCTCGCCCTCCGTCCGGCCCTGCTCCTCGAGCAGCTCGCACAGCTTGCGCCCGCCGGCCTCGCCGGCCTTGATGTTGTCGGTCCCGATGAAGCCGTCGGTCTCGGTGGTCACCGCGTTGTCGACGGTGATCACCCTGATGCCGCCCTCGCGGGCGCGGTCGATCACGTTGTTGAGCGCGTCCGAGGAGTTCGAGGCGATCGCGATCGCGTCGACGCCGCGCGAGATCGAGTTCTCCACGAGTTGGACCTGCTCGTTCACGTCGGTCTCCGACGTCGGGCCGAACAGGCTGACGTCGATCCCGAAGTCCGCGCCGGCCTTCTTGGCGCCGGCCAGCATCGTCTGCCAGAACGAGGAGTCCGACGCCTTGATGATCACGTCGATGCGCGTGCCGGCGACCGCCGCCGGTCCGGCATTGCCGCCGCCACCTCCCGAGTCGGTCGATGCGCGGCCCGCGACCGCGCCGAGCACGATCGCGATCAGCGCGATCATCCCGACCAGCCCGATCGAGAACTTCAGCTTGGGACCCTTCATGACCGTGCCTCCAGCGCTCGCACGTCGTAGCCGTCTCCGGTGCGCATCACGCGGGCGCCCATGCCCTCGCGGAGCACCGTTTCGTAGTCATGCCCGGCGGCGCCGGGATAGATGGCAAGGAATCGGAACGGCTCGTCCCCGGTGTTGACCGTCCGGTGGGCCCAGCCCGGTGGGATGTAGCCCACCGCGCCGTCCGTCAGGTCGATCCAGCGGTGGGTCGTCCCGTCGAAGAGGAGCAGGCCGCCCCGCCCGCTCATCCCCTCGTACACCTCGCCCTCGGGCGCGGTGTGCCAGTGGCCCTTCGTCATGAACAGCTCGCCGGCGACGTCGCCCGGCTCGATCGTCGTGATCGAGAACGGGACCTCGCCGGGTTGCTCCGGGACGGGCGCGGCGCTCACCGTGTAGACGAGCGGGTCGCCCGCGTCGACCGCCGCGCGCCACGCGCCGGCGTCGGCGTACAGGCCCTCGAGCGCGGACAGCCGGCGCGCCTGGAGCGGACCTGCGGGCGTCACGCGACCGCTCCGCGGGTCGAGCGCGGCGGCGAACGGCTGCACTGGCGTGCTCATACAGCGTCTCTCCTCCCAAGTCCTCACAACAGGTTGTAATCCTGTAATGACAACCGTAGCGCATGGCGCAACTCGCCCGCGCGCCGGCCGGCGGGTCGGGAGACGCTCTCGTCGAGGCGGTTTAGGTACGGCTGAGATCGCTGCGCGTAGCCTGTTGTCCGATGTTCCTCCGTGCTCGGCTGCATGAGCGACGACCCCAGCTGTAGTCCCAGGCGCGTCCGCCCAGCTCGAGCGAGGGCGGTCGCGCGATGATCGAGCTCCTGCTCATCCTGCTCGCGCTGCTGCTCGTTGCGGCGTGCGGCGCGTTCGTGGCGGCCGAGTTCGCCTTCGTCACCGTCGACCGCTCGTCGGCCGAGCGC
>DATHJG010000162.1:0-2129 GCA_035489875.1 Solirubrobacteraceae bacterium
ATGCTCGCCGCCGGCGCCAGCGCCGCGAGGCCGGCGAGCGTTGTGACGATCAGGTCGGCGGGCAGCGCGTCGGTGAAGCGCGCCACGCCGGCGAGCCCGAGACCGGCTCCGGCGAGCGAGCCGACGGCGCCGAGCAGCACGGTCGCGCCGACCGCGACGTAGTCGGTCGCGCGGACCTGCACGGCGACGGCGTCGCCCAGCAGCGTGCCGACGAGCGTGTCGTGAAACGCGACGGTCGCCGCGAGGAGCAGCGTCAGCGCGCACACCCCGATCGCGACGCTCAGGGCGCCTAACGTGGCGATCGACCGGTACTGGCGGTCGCGCGCCTCCGACTGATCTACGCGATCACGGATCCCGGCCGCGCTGGGCGCGCGACGCCCTCGCGGCGGCGGTCCTGGGGGCTCAGTCCTCGTAGGGCACGAAGTCCGACTTGCGCGCGCCGCAGACCGGGCAGTACCAGTCGCTCGGGATGTCGGTGAACGCAGTCCCCGGCGGGATGCCGCCGTCGGGATCGCCCTCGGCCGGGTCGTAGATGAATCCGCACGACTCGCAGATCCACTGCTGAACGGTCTCGGTGCTCATGCCGAAAGCCTAGTATCGGGATCCGCATGGAGGCGCACCAGCCAGCGCGCGGCGAGCAGCTCAGCACCGGCGCGCCGACCGAGCCGCGCCAGGCCGCGAGCGTGATCGTGCTGCGCGGCGGCGCCGAGGCGCTCGAGGTGCTGCTCCTGCGCCGCAATCCGGCCGCGCGGTTCATGGGCGGCGCCTGGGTGTTCCCCGGGGGCGCGGTCGATGCCCACGAGGGCGCGGGCGATTCCGCTCATCGGGCGGCGGCCGTGCGCGAGGTGGCGGAGGAGGCGGGGCTCGTGCTGCCCGACCCCGCGACGCTCGTCAAGTTCTCCCGCTGGATCACGCCGGCCCAGATCGCGATCCGCTACGACACGCACTTCTTCCTCGCACCCGCGCCCCCCGGTCAGGATCCGCGCGCGGACGGCGCGGAGATGGTCGACCTCGGGTGGCACACGCCGGCCGGGGCGCTCGAGGCGCACCGGCGCGGGGAGCTGGACCTGGTCTTCCCCACGATCAAGCAGCTCGAGCAGCTGGCGACGTTCCCGACCGCGGACGCGCTGCTGGCGTGGGCGGCCGGCCGCGAGGTGGTCGCGGTCGAGCCGCGCGTGCGGATCGCGGGTGAGACCGCGCGTCTGGTGCTGCCCGGAGAGGAGGGCTATGAGGACTGATTGGAACGTCATCGGGGTGCCGATCGACTCCGTGGGTCGCTCAGGCGGGACGGAGCTCGCGCCCGCCGCGGTGCGCGAGCAGGGGCTGCCCGAGCGGATCGGCGCGCGCGACCGCGGGGACCTCGACGTGCGCATCCGCGACGACACCCGCGACCCGGCGACCGGCATCGTCGGCGCCGCCGAGGTGCTCGCCGTCACGGCCGCGGTGCGCGACACGATCGCGGCCGGCGAGCGGCCGCTGGTGCTCGGCGGCTGCTGCACGCTCCTCCCCGGCGAGCCGGGGCTGCGCGGCGTTGCCGACTGGTCCCGTGTTGCCTCCCGCCGCCGCATCGAACCGTGCGTGCGGTTCTCCCGCACACGGCTCACCGACATCGTTCACCGGTGCGTGGTGCTGGCCAGCATCGCCAGCCGCTGGTTGACGTAGGCGTCGATGGCGGCGAACTTCCGTGCGGAGTTTCCGTCGCGGAAGTACGCCCCCCAGCCCCGCAGTACGGGGTTGAGGTTCTCGACGATCCACTCCAGCGGTAGATGTGCGTAGCGCCGATCGGTCCGCTCGCGAATCTTGCCGCTGATCGAGGCCATCGCCCGCGGCGTCGGCCACTTCTGCAGATACCAGCGACCGCGTCGCTTCCAGGACTCCCGCATGTGATGGTGAAAGCCCAGGAAGTCAAAGCCCTCGGCGCCTCGGGTGAGGTGCACGATCCTGGTCTTCTCGGGATGCAAGCGCAGCCCGAGCGTCGCCAGGACCGTCGCCGCCAATGGCCGGACGATCGCTTGGACCGCCCACGGCGATGAGTTTTCGTCTCGCGACCGGTCACTAGCTCGTGGCAGAGCAGACTGCAGAAGGAAGCAGAGCGGGATGTCAGGCTCAATGGTTAACTTCATCACGGT
>DATHJG010000163.1:0-8982 GCA_035489875.1 Solirubrobacteraceae bacterium
AAGCCGCCCCACATCGCACCCGGGGCGACTTAACCCCCAGGCGGTGCTCAAGTCGCCCCGCGTCCCGTCCGCGGCCACTCGACCCTCCCTTTCAAAGCCGCTTTTGTCGCCCTGCGTCCCGCCCTGGCCACGTGACCCTCCCTTCAATGCCGCTTTTGACGTTCGCCGGCGCCGCCGGAAACCCCGGGATATCGTCCCCGCCGCCATGCAGACGATCCCGCGCCGCGACTGGACGCCGCCCTCGCGCCGGCGCGTGCGCGCGCTGCGCGACCGCCTCCGGCTCATCTACGGCCGGCCGTCCGCGCCCCCGCATCGGCAACCCCTCGACGAGCTGATCCTGACCGTCCTGTCGCAGTCGACCAACGACCGCAACCGCGACGTCGCGTTCCTGCGCCTCCGCGCCCGCTTCCCGGGTTGGAGCGCGGTGCGTGACGCGCCCGTCGAGGAGGTCGAGGCCGCGATCCGGCCCGGCGGCATCAGCAAGGTCAAGTCCCAGCGGATCCAGGACATCCTGCGCGCGCTCGACGATCCGCCCTCGCTCGACCACCTCGCGGAACTGCGCGTCGAGGACGCCCGCGCCGAGCTGACCCGGCTCCCAGGCGTCGGTCGCAAGACCGCCGCCTGCGTGCTGCTGTTCTCGTTCGGCATGCCGGACGTCCCGGTCGACACGCACGTCTCGCGCGTCGGAACGCGGCTCGGCCTGTTCCGCCCCGGCGCGCCGTTCGAGGAGCTGCACGACGACATGCTCGCGCTCACGCCGCGCGGCCAGGAACTGGAGTTCCACGTCAACCTGCTGCGCCACGGCCGCCGCACCTGCCACGCGCAGCGGCCTGAGTGTCCAGCATGCGAGCTGCGGAGGATGTGTCCGTACGTAACGTCGACGAACACCGGAGCGAACGTTTGAGCCCGCGCGCGGAGGTGTGAGGCGAAATCGTAATCACGACCTACCTAGAGATCACGGACCCGGCCCGGATCCGGCCCGCGCGCGGGAGCGCCGAGATCGTCAAGGTCGACCCACCCGACGGCGCGCTCAACCGCCGCTTCTACGAGACCGTCGGCGCCGACTACAGCTGGACCGGCCACCGCGGCCGCACCGACGCCTGGTGGCAGGAGCACGCCGAGCAGGTGGAGACCTGGGTGATCCCGAACGCCGGCTACTACGAGCTGCGGGTGGGTGGGGACGGAATCCGCGACGACGTCGAGATCGCGTACTTCGGGCTGCTGCCCGCGTTCCACGGCCGCGGCCTCGGCGGCGCGCTGCTCGAGCACGCGCTGCGGCGCGGCTTCGAGCTCGGTTCGCGCGTCTGGGTCCACACCTGCTCGCTCGACGGCCCCTACGCGCTGGCCAACTACCAGGCGAGGGGGCTGGAGACCTACAGGGTCGAGCGCTAGGATCTTCGTCAACCCGACTGAGATTTGTCGCAGCAAGGAGCCTCACCAGACATGGCCAAGACCATCGGCATCGACCTCGGCACGACGAACTCGTGCATGGCCGTCCTAGAAGGCGGCGAGCCGACCGTCATCGAGAACGCTGAGGGCGGTCGCACCACCCCGTCGGTCGTCGCGTTCACCAAGGGCGGCGAGCGGCTCGTGGGCACCGTCGCCAAGCGCCAGGCGGTCACCAACCCAGAGAACACCGTCTTCTCCATCAAGCGCTTCATGGGCCGCAAGGAGGCCGAGGTGCGCGAGGAGGAGCAGATCGTCCCCTACACGGTCGTCGCCGGCCCCGGCGGCGACGCGCGCGTCCAGGCGGGCGGCAAGCAGCACTCGCCGCCGGAGATCTCCGCGATGATCCTGCAGAAGCTCAAGGCGGACGCCGAGGCCTATCTCGGCGAGCCCGTCGACTCCGCGGTCATCACCGTCCCCGCGTACTTCAACGACGATCAGCGCCAGGCCACCAAGGACGCCGGCCGGATCGCCGGCCTGGAGGTCAAGCGCATCATCAACGAGCCGACGGCGGCCTCGCTCGCCTACGGCCTCGACAAGGAGTCCGACCAGACGATCCTCGTCTTCGACCTCGGCGGCGGCACGTTCGACGTGTCGGCGCTGGAGATCGGCGACGGCGTCTTCGAGGTCAAGTCGACCGCGGGTGACAACCACCTCGGCGGCGACAACTTCGACAAGGCGATCGTCGACTGGCTCGCGGCGGAGTTCAAGCGCGACCAGGGCATCGACCTGACCGCCGACAAGATGGCCCTCCAGCGCCTCTACGAGGCGGCGGAGAAGGCCAAGATCGAGCTGTCCTCCGCGCAGGAGACACAGATCAACCTGCCGTTCATCACGGCCGACGCGGCCGGCCCGAAGCACCTCGACGTGCGCCTCACGCGCGCCAAGCTCAACGAGCTGGCCTCGCCGCTCGTCGAGCGCGTCGTCGGCCCGGTCCGCCAGGCGCTCGACGACGCGAAGGACAAGGGCGTCAAGGAGATCGACCACATCGTGCTCGTGGGCGGCATGACCCGCATGCCCGCGATCCAGGAGAAGGTCAAGGAGCTCACCGGCAAGGAGCCGCACCGCGGCGTCAACCCCGACGAGGTCGTGGCCGTCGGCGCCGCCATCCAGGCGGGCGTGCTGGCCGGCGACGTCAAGGACGTGCTCCTGCTCGACGTCACCCCGCTCACCCTCGGCATCGAGACCAAGGGCGGCGTGATGACGAAGCTGATCGAGCGCAACACGACGATCCCGACGCGCAAGGGCGAGGTCTTCTCCACCGCGGAGGACAACCAGCCCAGCGTCGAGATCCACGTGCTCCAGGGCGAGCGCGAGATGGCGACCTACAACAAGTCGCTGGGCAAGTTCCAGCTCACCGGCATCCCGCCGGCGCCGCGCGGCATCCCGCAGATCGAGGTCGGCTTCGACATCGACGCCAACGGCATCCTCAGCGTGTCCGCGAAGGACCTGGGCACGGGCAAGGAGCAGAAGATCGAGATCAAGGCGGGCTCCGGGCTCTCCGACGACGAGATCAAGGGCATGGTCCAGGACGCCGAGGCGCACGCCGAGGACGACAAGCGGCTGCGCGAGCTGGCCGAGACCCGGAACAACGGCGAGAACGCCGCCTACCAGGCCGAGAAGCAGGTCAAGGAGCTCGGCGAGCAGATCGACGAGGCGTCGAAGCGCGAGATCGAGGACGCGATCAAGGCGGTCCGCGAGGTCCTGGAGTCCGAGGACACGGAGGAAATCCGGGCCAGGACCGATCGCCTCCAGACGGCGTTCCACAAGGTCTCGGAGCAGATGTACGAGCGCGCCCAGGCCGAGCAGACCGCGGCCGCCCAGGACGGCGGCGGGTCGACCAACGGCGCCGCGTCCTCGTCGGACGACGAGGAGGTCGTCGACGCCGAGGTCGTCGACGAGCAGAAGTGATGACGGACGAAACGAAGGACGTGGCCGCCGAGGACGGGGAGTTCTCGGCGGCGGCGCCGCCGGACCCGGAGGCCCCGGGGACGGGCGAGACGTCGTTCGCCGACGCCGAGGCGCCGCCCGCCGGCGAGCTCAAGCCGCCCGCGGACGAGGCGGCCAAGTACCTCGAGCTGGCCAAGCGCACGCAGGCGGACTTCGAGAACTACCGCAAGCGGATGGCGCGCGAGAACGCCGTGGCGGCCGAGCGCGGGGCGGCGAAGCTCGCCAAGGAGCTGCTGCCCGCCCTCGACCACCTCGAGCTCGCGCTCAAGGCGGCAGCGGGCCACCAGGACGTGATCAAGGGCTTCGCGCTCGTCCGCGACGAGCTGCTCGCCGCGCTGGCCAAGTGCGGCATCCAGTCGTTCTCCCCCGCCGGCGAGCCGTTCGACCCGAACGAGCACGAGGCGATGGCCCAGCAGCCGGCCGAGGACGCCGAGTCCGGGACCGTGCTGGAGGTCTACCAGCAGGGCTTCCGGATCAACGGCCAGATCCTCCGTCCGGCCCGCGTGGTCGTGGCGCAGTAGGAGGGACCGTGGCGCGCAACCCCGACTACTACAAGACCCTCGCCGTCGACAAGAAGGCGTCGCAGGACGACATCAAGAAGGCGTACCGCAAGCTCGCGCGCCAGTACCACCCGGACACGAACAAGGACGCCGGCGCCGAGGAGCGCTTCAAGGAGGTCTCCGAGGCCTACGACGTGCTCTCGGACCCCGAGAAGCGCAAGAAGTACGACCGCGGCGGCCTGTTCGCCGGCACCGGGCCGTTCGGCGCGGGCGGCGCGGCGGGCGGCGCAGGCGGAGCGGCCGACTTCGGCAGCTTCTCCGACATCCTCTCGGGCATCTTCAACGCGGGCGGCGGGCGCGGCACGCGCACGCGGCCGGCCGCCGAGCAGGGGCGCGACCTCGAGACGACCATCTCGCTCTCGTTCGAGCAGGCGGTCGAGGGCGCGCAGGTGCCGGTCTCCGTCGCCACCCACTCGGCCTGCCCGACCTGCCGCGGCACCGGCGCCGAGCCGGGGACCCAGCCGGTCGTCTGCCCGGTCTGCCATGGCCGCGGCGTGGAGTCCCAGGGCCAGGGCCTGTTCTCCATCACGCGCCCGTGCCAGCGCTGCGGCGGCTCGGGCACGGTGATCGAGAAGCCGTGCCACACCTGCCACGGGCAGGGCCGCATGCGCGAGCTCAAGAAGTACCGGGTGAACATCCCCGCGGGCGTGAAGGACGGCTCGCGCATCCGGCTCGCCGGCAAGGGCGAGGCGGGGCTGCGCGGCGGCCCGTCGGGCGACCTGTTCGTGATCACACAGGTGAGCGAGTCCCCCGTGTTCAAGACCAAGGGCGACAACCTCGAGGTCGAGGTCCCGATCACCGTGGCCGAAGCGCTCGGAGGCGCCGACGTCGAGGTCCCGACGCTGCACGGCACGAAGAAGCTGCGCGTACCGCCGGGGACGAAGCACGGCACGGTCCAGCGCCTGCGCGGCGAGGGCCCCGCAGTGCCGGGCGGCAACGGCAAGGGGGACCTGCACTACCGGTTCGTGATCGACGTGCCCGGCGAGCTGTCCGACGAGCAGCGCCGCGCGGTCGACGAGCTGTCCAAGGTCATGAACGGCAACCCGCGCGAGCGGATCCTGCGCGAGGCGGGGCAGGGCGGCTGATGGGCTCGATCCGCCGCACGCGCCTGACCGCCACCAGCGTCGATCGCGAGCGCGGGGTGTTCATGATCTCGGTCGCGGCGGATCTGGCCGAGATGCACCCGCAGACCCTGCGCATGTACGAGGCGCGCGGCCTGATCGAGCCGAAGCGCTCGCCCAAGGGCACGCGCCTGTACTCGCACGCGGACGTCGAGCGGCTGCGGCGGATCCAGCAGCTCACGTCCGACGCGGGCATGAACCTCGCCGGCGTCGAGAAGGTGTTCGAGCTGGAGGCCGAGCTGCAGCGGATGCAGCGCAGGGTCGGCGCGCTCGAGCGCCGCGCGGCCGAGCTTGGGGCCGAGATCGAGCGGCTCGAGGAGGTCAAGCGCTCGGTGAAGGCGGAGATCGTCCGCTACGAGGCGGTGTCGACCGAGCTGGTGCCCGTGCGCGTGCGGCGCCGGCGCTGAAGGAGGCGCCCGACCGCCGCCGCGCGACCGCTGCGGAGGGGAAGCCGCAAGCCGCGGGGTAGAACGCGGCGCGTGCGCGGGGCGGTGGGCGCTTGCGGACGAGCACTTGCAGGTCTCGCCAGCAGCTGTGCGATCTGAGGAGCGAACAGCATGATTTGCCTCCTTGCATGACCGCCGGGGGGAGCGGTCGAGGAGAAGACTCCCGCCTGCACGTTCGCGCCGACACCTGCCATGGGGATGAACCGGCTCACCCCCCTTAGACTTCGGCGCCGCGCCGGTGCCCGACGAGCCTTCCACACGCTGCCCGAACTGCGGCCGCCCGCTGGCCCCGGGGGTCGGCGAGTGTCCGATGTGCGCGGCGCTGGCCGAGACCGTGACGCCGGCACAGGAGGCGGTCGAGCTGATCGCCGGGCGCTACCTGCCGCAGCGCGTGCTCGGACGTGGCGGGGCGAAGGAGGTGTGGCTGGCGCACGACCTGACGCTCGACCGGCCCGTCGCGATATCGCGCGCCCGCTCCGGCGCGGCCGGCGCCGAGGTGCGCGAGCGGATGCGGCGCGAGGCGCGCCTGATGGCGCGGCTCGGCGACCACCCGAACATCGTCACGGTGTACGACGCCGTCGAAGACGGCGAGGTCCTGCACATCGTTGCGCGCTACATGGCGGGCGGGTCGCTCGCCGAGCGGCTCTCGGCGGCGCCCGGCGGCCGGCTCCCGGTCGGGGAGGTGCTGCGCACCGGCCGCTCGCTCGCCGACGCGCTCGCCCACGCGCACGAGCACGGCGTCGTGCACCGGGACGTCAAGCCCGACAACGTCTGGCTCGCCGGCAACGGCAACGCCGGGTTGGGCGACTTCGGCATCGCGATGGCCCTCGACGATCCGGTCGGCTCGGCCGCGTCCGCGACCGGGACGCCGTACTACCAGGCGCCGGAGCAGGGCGCCGGCGAAGCGCCGATCCCTCAGTCCGACCTGTACGCGCTCGGCGCGACATTGTGGGAGCTGCTGTGCGGCCGTCCGCCATTCATGGGCGCGGATGCGCTGGCGCTGCTCTCGCAGCACCGGCACGCCGAGCCCGACCCTCCGTCGCGTCATGCGGCCGGTGTGACTGAGGAGCTCGACGCGCTCGTGCTCGCGCTGCTCGCGAAGCAACCGCACGAGCGGCCGGAGCGCGCGGCGGCGGTGCGCGACGCGCTCGACCGGCTGGGAGGCGCGCCGAGCGTCCCGGTCGTCGCGGTCGCCACCGACCGCGAGCCGCTCATCGGTCGCGAGATCGAGCTTGCGAGCGTCCGTCGCGCGCTCGACGTCGCCCGCGCGGGGAGTGCCCACGTGGTCGCCATCGCGGGAGAGCCCGGGATCGGCAAGACGCGCATCGTCGACGAGGCCGCAGCGGAGGCCGGCGCGCGGGGCGCGGCCGTGGTCCGCGGTCGCGCGGAGGAGGAGTCGCGTGCGTACGGACCGTGGCGCTCGGCGCTGCGTCCCCTTGTCGCCGCGGCGAGCGGTCTCCCCGCGCGCGTCCTCGACGACGTCCGTAGGGTCACCGGCGACGGGCGCCCGCCGGGGGAGGCCGGGACGGGCGCTGCGCAGCCGCGCGATGGCGAGGAGGAGCGGCTGCGGATGTTCGACGCGGTCGCCGAACTGGTGCGATCCGCGGCGCGCGAGCGACTGCTGTTCATCGCGTTCGAGGACGTCCACGCCGTCGACCGCTCCTCGCTCCTGCTGCTCGGCCACCTGCTCCAGGAGGCGTCCGACGCGCAGCTGCTGGTGGTGCTGACGTACCGCAGCGCCGAGCTGAGCGCCGGCCATGCGCTGGGAGACCTGCTCGACGACCTGGAGCGTGACCGCCGCTTGAGCCGCGTGCCGCTGCGCGGTCTGCCGGAGACGGCCGTCGCGCGCTTCTTCCCGCCCGAGGCGGCCGTCGCCTCGCACGCGTTGCGCGAGCTGCACGAGCGGACGGCGGGCAACCCGTTCTTCCTGCGCGAGCTGGTGCGCCTGCTGGCCGAGCGAGGCGAGCTCTACGGGGACGGTGCGACGCTGCCGGCGGTCGTGCCCGATCGCGTTCGCGAGGTGGTCGGACGGCGGCTGGAGCCGCTCATGCCGGCGACACGCGAGGTGCTCGCGATCGCGGGCGTCGTCGGTCGTCCGTTCACCATCGCAGGAGTCGCGCGCATCGGCGGCTTGGGCCGGGAGAGCGTCGCGCAGGCATTGCAGCCAGCCCTGTCCGGACGGCTGCTCGAGGCCCGGCCGGACGCACCCGGTCGCTTCGGCTTTGCTCACGCGATCGTCCGCGACGCGGTCTACGACGAACTGCCGCCGGCGCTGCGCGCGCGGCTGCACGCCTCCGCCGCGGCCGTGTTGCAGGAGTCGCTCGAGGCCGGCGGCGACGCGACCGCTGCCGAGGCCGCCAGGCACGCGCTGGCGGCCGCCCGCTGCGGCGGCGACCCGCAACCGGCCTGGGGCCTGTCGCTCGAGGCGGCGCGGGAGGCGGCGGCGCTGCAGGCGCACGCGGAGGCGGCCGCGCACTACGCCGGCGCGCTCGAGGCCCTCGAGCTCGGTGTGGACGTCACCGCGGCCGTCCGCCTGGAGACGTCGCTCGCGCTCGCCGCGGCGACGTTCGCCGCGGGCGACATCGACACCGCCCGCGGTCGATTCCGCACCGTCGCGGCGGCGGCCCGCCGCGGCGCCGCCGCCGAGATCCACGCCCGCGCGGCGCTCGGGTTCTCCGAGGTGCAGCAGTACGGGTTGATCGACACCGACGCGATCGCCCTCCTCCAGGAGGCCCTCGACCTACTGCCGCCGCAGGACAGCGCGCTGCGTGCCCGGGCGTCCGCGCGGCTCGGCCAGCGGTTAGATCCCGTCACCGACCAGGCGCGCCGCGAGGCGCTGGTCGACGAGGGCGTCGCGATGGCGCGCCGGCTCGGCGACGACGCCGCGCTGGTCTCACTGCTCGCGGCGGCCGCGCTGGTCAACTGGCCGCCCGGACGCGACGCCGTCCGCCGCGATGCCACCGAGGAGGTGCTCGCCCGCGCGGTGCGCGGCGCGGACGTGGCGGCAGTCCTCTGGGTGCGCAGGACGCGGCTTCGCGACGCGTGGAAGGTGGGGCAGCTCGACGTCGTCGACACCGAGCTCGACCATCTCGCGCGGCTCTCCGCGGAGAGCCGGCGGACCTACTACCGGTGGTACGTGCTCGTGCTCCAGGCCGCCCGCGCGACGTTCGCCGGCCGCCTGGCGGAGGGCGAGCAGCTCGCTGAGGAGGCGGTCGAGCTCAATCGCCGCCACGGCGCGCCCGACCAGGAGCATGCAGCCCAGCGCCTGGCGCTCGCGCTGCAGCGCCGGCGGCCGCGTGAAGCGCCCCTCGTCGCGCTGCGCGACTACGCGGCGCGCCATCCGGCGCTGCCGGTGTGGCAGGCGATGCTGGCGCAGGCCGAGTGGAGTCTGCGCGCCGAAGGCGGGCGCCGAACGGTGGCAACCTGCGCGCGCGACGGCTTTGCGGCGATCCTGCGCAC
>DATHJG010000164.1:0-4871 GCA_035489875.1 Solirubrobacteraceae bacterium
CGCGGCACGCGTCGCCGAGGCCGGCGACCGCGCGCGTGAGCTGCCACGCGATGTGCGGCTTCTCGGGGTTGCCGAAGTTGAGGCAGTTCGTCAGCCCGAGCGGCTCGGCGCCGACGCACGCGAGGTTGGCGGAGCACTCCAGCACCGCCTCGACCGTGCCGCGGTAGGGGTCGCAGGCGACGCGGCGGCCGTTCCCGTCGATCGAGACGGCCAGCGCGGGGCGGCGCTCTCCGTCAGGTTCGAGCATCAGCACGGCGGCGTCGGCCTGCTCGGGGCGGCGCGCGGTGCGCGAGCCGACGATCGAGTCGTACTGCTCGAACACCGGGCGGCGCGACGCGAGGTTCGCCGAGCCGAGCAGCGCGAGGAGCGTCTCCTCCCAGCCCGCGTCCTCGCCGAGCAGACGCGGAGGCGCGCCGTAGAGCGGCACGCTGGGCGGCGCCGGCTCGAGGTCGTACGCCGGGCACTCGTCGACCAGCGCGGTCACCGGCAGGTCGCCGACGATCCGGTCGCCGACCAGCACGCGCAGCCGCCGGGTGTCGGTCACGACGCCGATCGCGGTCGCGTTCACCTCCCACTTCTCGCACACGGCCAGCACGTCCTCGACGCGCTCGGGCGCCACGACGCAGAGCATCCGCTCCTGCGACTCCGAGATCATGATCTCGAACGGCTCCATGCCGGCCTCGCGCAGCGGGACCTTGCTGACGTCGAGGTCGAGCCCGACCTCGCCCTTGGCCGCCATCTCGGCGGAGGACGACGTGAGGCCCGCGGCGCCGAGGTCCTGCAGCGCGACGAGCAGCCCGCGGTCGAGCAGCTCCAGCGAGCACTCGAGCAGCTTGGCCTCCTCGAACGGATCGCCGATCTGGACCGTCGGGCGCTTCGTCGCGTCCTCGTCGCCGAGCTCGGCCGACGCGAGCACCGACGCGCCGCCGATCCCGTCGCGGCCCGTGCGCGCGCCGAACAGCACGACGACGTTGCCGACGCCCGCCGCCGCCGAGCGGATCAGCTTCTCGGTCTCGATCAGCCCGAGGCACATGGCGTTGACGAGGCAGTTCTGCTCGTAGGCGGACTCGAAGTAGATCTCGCCGCCGACGGTCGCCACGCCGATCGAGTTGCCGTAGTGGCCGATGCCGGCGACCGCGCGCTCGAGCAGGTAGCGCGAGCGGGCCGACTCGCCCGGCTCGCCGAAGCGGAGCGAGTCGAGCACGGCGATCGGTCGCGCGCCGACCGCGAAGACGTCGCGCAGGATGCCCCCGACGCCGGTGGCAGCGCCCTCGAACGGCTCGACCGCGCTCGGGTGGTTGTGCGACTCGACCTTGAACGCGCACGACAGCCCGCGGCCGATGTCCACCGCCCCGGCGTTCTCGCCCGGACCCATGACCACCCGCGGACCCTCGGTCGGGAGCGTCTTGAGCAGCTTGCGCGAGTGCTTGTAGCCGCAGTGCTCGGACCACATCAGGCTGAAGATCGCGAGCTCGACCTCGTTCGGCTCGCGCCCCATCAGCGTGACGATCCGGTCGTACTCGAAGTCGGTCAGGCCGAGCTCGAGATGGCGGGTCATGCGGCGATCAGCGCGGCCGACTCGAACAGCCGGAGCCCGTCGGCCGAGCCGCACAGCGGATCGACCGCGTGCTCGGGGTGGGGCATCAGGCCGACCACGTTGCCGGCTGCGTTGCTCACCCCGGCGATGTCGCGCGCGGAGCCGTTGAAGTTCTCGCCGGGCGCGTAGCGCAGCACGACCTGCCCGTTCGCCTCCAGCTCGTCCAGCACCGGCTCCGGCGCCCAGTAGCGGCCGGTCTGGTGCTTGGCGGGGATCGAGAGCACGTCGCCCGGCTCGCACGCCGCGGTCCACTTCGTGTCGGCGTTCACCACGTCCAGGTCGACCTGGCGGCAGACGAACCGCAGCGACGTGTTCGGCAGCAGGGCGCCGGGGAGCAGCCCCGCCTCGCACAGCACCTGGAAGCCGTTGCAGATGCCGAGCACGAGACCGCCGTGGCGGGCGAAGCGCTCGACCTCTTCCATGATCGGCGAGAAGCGCGCGAGCGCGCCCGCGCGGAGGTAGTCGCCGTAGGAGAACCCACCGGGGACGATCACCGCGTCGACGTCCCGGAGGTCGTGGTCGCGGTGCCACAGCAGGACGGCGTCGCCGACGCGCGACGCGGCGGCGAGCGCGTCGCGCTCGTCGCACGAGCCGGGGAACTGGATGACCCCGAATCTCAAGGGTTACCTCCGCGGGTCATCCAGACCCGCGTTCTGAGACAGTCGGTCCGCCTCCGGCATCCCGAGAACCTCGTAATCCTCGACGAGCGGATTGGCGAGGAGCTGCTCGCACATCGCCGGAAGCTGCCCAGGATCCTCGACGTCGAGCTCGACCAGCCGGCCGATGTGCACGTTGCGCACGCCCTCGAACCCGAGCGCGGGCAGCGCGCGCTCGACGGCCTGGCCCTGCGGGTCGAGGATCCCGGCCTTGGGCCGGATCAGCACGCGCGCCCTCACGCGACGCGCTCCAGCCAGGCGGAGAACGGCTCGCCGGCCAGCGTCTCGTACGCGGTCACGTAGCGCTCGCGCGTGGCCGCGACGACGTCGTCGGGGATCGGCGGCGCCGGCGGCGCCTTGTCCCACCCGGTACCGGCCGCCCAGTCGCGCACGTACTGCTTGTCGAACGACGGCTGGCCGCGGCCGACTTCGTACTGGTCGGCGGGCCAGAAGCGCGAGGAGTCCGGCGTGCACACCTCATCGCCCAGCGTCAGCGTCCCGTCCGCGTCGAAGCCGAGCTCGAACTTCGTGTCGGCGAGGATCACGCCGCGCTCGCGCGCGTGGCGGGCGACCGCCTCGTAGACCGCGATCGAGACGTCGCGCAGCCGCTCTGCCAGCTCACGGGAGCCGACCAGCTCGGCGGCCCGCCCGATGTCGATCGCCTCGTCGTGCCCCTCGTCCGCCTTCGTCGACGGCGTGAAGATCGGCGCCGGAAGCTGCTCGGACTCGCGCAGCCCAGGCGGCAGCTCGATCCCCGACACCGCGCCCGTGCGCTGGTAGTCCTTCCAGCCCGATCCGGTGATGTAGCCGCGCACCACGCACTCGACCGGCAGCATCTGGAGCCGCTTGACCCGCAGCGCCCGCCCGCGCAGCTCCGGCGGTACGCGGTCGGTGGCGGAGACGTAGTGGTTCGGGACGATGTCGCGGGTGAGGTCGAACCACAGCACGGACAGGCCCTTGAGGACCTTGCCCTTGGCGAGAAGCGGGAGCGTCACCCCCAGCACGCTACCAACGGCGTCGGCGCGGTCAGCCGCAGAGCGCGGACTTGTAGCTCTCCTCCACCCCGAGCCGCTTGCCGCCCATGACCGTCCCGTCGCCCGCGACCGCGTCGGCGTACTCCCAGACCACCTCGGGATAGTCGCCTTCCGCATTCATCTCGCGCAGGATCGCCCAGTCCCGTGACGAGGCCAGCGCCACGACGGCGCGCCGGACACCCGCGTCGTCGCCGGCCGCCTTCGCCTCGGCCCAGGTCGCGAGCCAGCCGCACGCGACCGCGCCCGCGGCCTTCGCACCGAGCTGGTAGCGGTCGCGCGTGGCGGCGCCGCCGCGCAGCGAGCCGGCGTCGAACCCGGGCGGGAGCGGCAGGCCGGCGAGCATCTCGTCGACCGCGTCGCGCTGCTCGCTCGGGGTGACGGCGCTCGCGGGCAACGCCCTCAGCCAGGCGCGGGCATCGACCTGCTCGAGCCGTCGCAGGACGCCGGCGAAGTCGTCCGGGCTGGGAGCGATGGCGCGCGCCTGCACGGTCAGGTCGCCGGCGCGCCAGACCGCGGTGTAGTCGTCGCTGTCCGGGTAGCGGTTCACGACGGCCCTCCCGCCCGGCACGCCGACCTCGAGCTCGACGCCCGGGTCGGGGTCCTTGGCCGCCCCGACCTTCGGGCCGCTCGAGCGCGTCGGCAGCCAGCTCAGCTCGACCTGGCGGTCCCCTTGGGAGAACGTCATCTCGCCCGTGCCCGCGCTCCACTCGTCCACGCGCGTGACCGTCCAGCCGCCGAGCAGCAGCCGTGGCGCGCCCTCGGCGGCGCGCACCGTCTCGGCCGCGAACGCGCGCTCCTGACCGCCGCCGCCGGCCTGGAACAGCACGACGACGAGCGCCAGCGCGGCTGCCGTCGCGAGCGGAGCGAGCAGCCAGCGGGGTCGCGGCGTCCTCCGCGCCCGGCGTCCTGTGGCGCGAGCGCGCATCCGCGCGAGCGCCACGGGCGTGGGGGGATCGACGGGGGGCGCGAGCCTGCGCACCAGTTCGAGCTCAGACACGGGAGGGCTCCTTGACGTCGTCGAGGGAAGCGATGACCGGGCGCGACGGGCCGAGCGCCGCCTCCGCGCCGAGCCGGCTGCGGGCGCGCGCCAGGCGCGAGCGCACCGTGCCGATCGGAAGATCGAGCGCACGCGCGATCTCCGCGTACGTGAGGTCCGCCCAGGCGGCGAGCAGCAGGACCTCGCGCTGGCGCCGCGGCAGCCGCGCGACCGCGCTCATCACGTCGCCGTCGAGGTCGGGCGCGGCGCCCGGCCGCTCGTGCTGGACGGCGCGGGCGTAGGCGGCGAGCCGCCGGCGCTCGGAGCGCCAATGCCGCCGCAGCACGTTGCTGGCGATGCCGAGCAGCCACGGCAGCGCGTGCTCCTGCGCGGTGTCGTACCGCCCGCGCGCCTCGAACCCGCGCGCGAACGCCTCGGCCGTCACCTCCTCGGCCAGGTCGCGGCCGACCCGCCGCTGCACGAACGCGTGCACCGCCGCGACGTGGCGGTCGAACACGAGCCCGAACGCGTGCGGCTCGCCGAGCGAGCGGCGGATCAGCTCCGCGTCGGTGCGCAGGTCAGGAGTCGTCATGCCCCGTATTGCCCGG
>DATHJG010000165.1:0-4046 GCA_035489875.1 Solirubrobacteraceae bacterium
CGCTCGGCTCCGCCGAGAACGCGGTCGTCACGGCCGACTTCGCCTCGGGCGCCTGACGCCCGCCCCACGGGGCGGTTCGCTTCGAACCGGTGGCCCCTCTAGGCTCGACGGCCGTGGTGCGACGCGATCTGTCCCATCCGCTCGTCCCCACGCTGGCCGCCGCCGTCATGGGCGTCGCCTACCTGATCGCCTCCCCGGACACGGCGGACATGGCGGCGCACACCTACCGCACCTGGCTCTGGCACCAGACGGGGTTCGCGACGTGGAACGCCCAGTGGTACGGCGGCCATCACATGGCCGGCTACTCGCTGCTGTACCCACCGCTCGCGGCGCTGGTGGGCACGCGGCTGGTCGGCGTCGTCGCCGCGATGGCGGCAGTCGGGCTGTTCGCCGTGCTCGCCCGGCGCATGGCGCCGTCGCCGGCGGCCGGCGCGCTCGCCGCCTGGCTGTTCCTCGGCGGCGTGATGAGCAACGTCGTGATCGGGCGGATGCCGTTCACGCTCGGGATCGCGCTCGCGGTCGGCGCCTGGGCGTGCGCGCGCCGCTCGCGCCTCGCTGCCGCGGTGCTCTCGCTCGCGAGCGTGTGGTCGAGTCCCGTCGCCGGCGTCTTCCTGTGCGTCGCGGCGGTGGCGATGCTGGCAGGCGGGCGGCTGCGCGGCGACGCGCCGGCGGAGCCGGCGGACTGGCGCACCTCGCTCGCGCTCGGCGGCCCGGCGGTCGCGGGCGGGCTGACGATGGCGACGCTGTTCCCCGAGGGCGGCTCGGACCACTTCGCCGGCACCGCGTTCTGGCCGATGCTGCTCGTCTGCCTCGGAGCGCTCGCGCTCGTCGACCCGACGCGCCGCACGGCGATCTGGGCGGCCGGCATCTACGTGACGATCCTCGTCGCCGCGTTCGCGATCCCCAACTCGCTCGGCCAGAACGCGCTGCGGCCCGGCGTCGTGCTCGGCCCGGCGCTGCTCGTGCTCTTCGCCCGGCCGCGGGCGCCGCGGGCGGCGATCGTGGTGATCGCCGTCGCGCTGCTCTACCTGCAGTGGCTGCCCGCGGTCCGCGCGGTGGAGGAGGCGCGCGGGGACCCGTCGACGCACGCCGCGTTCCACGACGAGGTGCTGCGCTTCCTGAGCACGCGCGCCCAGCCCGGCGAGCGCCTGGAGGTCCCGCTCACGCGCAACCACTGGGAGGCGACGTACCTCGCGCAGGACTACCCGCTGGCACGCGGCTGGCACCGGCAGCTCGACCGCAAGGTCAACCCGCTGTTCTACGACAGCGAGCACCCGCTGACCGCCGAGCAGTACGAGCGCTGGCTGCGGGAGAACGCGGTGCGCTGGGTCGCGCTGCCGAACGCGCCGCTCGACTTCTCGGCCGAGGCCGAGCAGAAGCTGCTGCTCGACGGCCTCCCCTACCTCAAGCCGCTCCACGCGTCGGCGGACTGGCGCATCTGGGAGGTGCTCGACACCGAGCCGCCCGTGTCGGGCGGGGCGCGGCTGACCGCCGCCGGCGCGGACGGGTTCGACCTCGAGGCGACGAAGACCGGACCGGTGATCGTGCGCCAGCACGGGACGCCGTACTGGACCGTCGCGGAGGGCGACGGATGCGTGTCGGAGGACCACGCCACCGGGTGGACGCGCGTCGACGTCCGCCGCCCCGGCATGGTTCGCGTGCGGGCTCGGTTCTCGGCCTCCGGCGTGCTGCGACGGGAGCCGCGCTGCGCCGACACGACCGGTGGTCCGGGTGGCCCCCTTCGCACGAGTGCGGTCAGCCCCCCTGTCGGCAGTCACTGACCGGCGGGTACCTTTATGAGAGCTTGACGAGAGCGCTTCCCCACCGTTTCGCGGCCCGGTTCCTTCCGAAGGGCTGGCCCGACCTCCTCCGGCAGCTCCTGCTGTTCTGCGGCGCCTACTGGCTCTACCGGTTCGTGCGCGGCTTCACGGACGGACGGGTCGCGCAGGCGTTCGAGAACGCGCGCGACCTGATCAGGATCGAGCAGGGGCTCGGCCTGTTCGTCGAGCCCGCGGTGCACGCGTGGGCGCGCGGGTCGTCCTGGATCATCGACGGCGCGAGCTGGATGTACGTCAACTCCCACTTCACGATCACGACGATCACGCTCGCGTTCATCTACCTGCGGCGCAACCCGAGCTTCTACTTCATCCGCAACATGTTCATGGTCGCGATGGGGATCGCGCTCGTGCTCTACGCCGCCTACCCGACCGCGCCGCCCCGGTTCATGCCCGAGTACGGCTTCTCGGACTCGGTCGCGGACTTCACCGGGATCACCGCGGAGGGATCGTCGGCGGACGCGCTCTACAACCCGTTCGCTGCGGTGCCGTCGATGCACGTCGCGTTCGCGCTGATGCTCGGGATTCCGATGGCCTCGATGGCGCGGCACGCCTGGGCCAAGGCGCTCTGGCTGTGCTATCCGGCGATGGTGAGCTTCGTCGTCGTGGCGACCGCGAACCACTGGTGGTTCGACGCGTTCACCGGCGCGCTGACGGCCGGCGTGGCGGCGCTCGCGGCGATGGTGTTCGCCCGCGCCCGCCCCGCCGCATGGGCGTGGATGCCGGGGACTCCCGCTCCCACCGCGCAGCAGGCCGTCTAGCATTCCCGGGCGTCAATGCCCTCTCCGCCGCTCGAACGAGCGCGCCCCTCGTCGGCGCGCGAGTACCAGGCGCTGGTGCGCAATCGGCTGATCGAGTCGCGCCTCACGCCCAACGCGATCTCGCTGACCGGGCTCGTCCTGTGCGTCGTCGCCGCCGGGCTCGTGTTCGCGGATTACTACTTCCTCGGCGGCGTCGCGTTCATCCTCGGCTCGGTGTGCGACACGCTCGACGGGCGCTACTCGCGTATGTCGGGCAAGGGCACGAGCTTCGGCGCGTTCCTCGACTCGACGCTCGACCGCATGGAGGAGGGGATCGTGCTGACCGCGGTCGCCTACCAGTTCTCCCAGTCGGGCAACGACGCGGCGGTGGCCGCGGTGGTGGTGGCGGTGCTGGCGTCGCTGATGGTCTCCTACACCCGGGCGCGCGCCGAGGCGCTCGGCGTGGAGTGCAAGGTCGGCATCGCCACCCGGGCGGTCCGCGTGGTGATCCTCTCGGCCGGCCTCGTGCTGGCCAAGGGCGCGTCGATCGTCGACGTGGAACTGCTCGAGCCGGCCGTCTGGCTGCTCGCCGGCCTGTCGGTGATCACCGTCGCCCAGCGCATCTTCCACGTGCGCAAGGAGCTCCGGCGCGCCGCCGCGCTGTAACAAGGGACCCCCGGCGGGGTCTAGCAAGCGCGATACTTGAACAGTCTGCGACCACGAGGTACGAGAACTTGAGCACGAACGGCAAGGGGCGTTACCAGGAGGAGAAGGTGCGCGTCGCCATCATCGGCGTCGGCAACTGCGCGTCCTCCTTCGTGCAGGGCGTCCACTACTACAAGGACGCTGACCCCGCCGAGCCGGTTCCGGGCCTCATGCACGTGGACCTCGGCGGCTACCACGTCCGCGACATCGAGTTCTCGGCGGCGTTCGACATCGACGCCGACAAGGTCGGCAAGGACCTCTCCGAGGCGATCTTCGCCGGGCAGAACAACACGCTGAACTTCGCGGGGGAGGTCCCCAGGCTCGGCATCGAGGTGCAGCGCGGCATGACGCACGACGGCCTCGGCAAGTACCTCTCGCAGCGGATCCAGAAGGCGCCGGGCTCGACGGTCGACATCGCCCAGGTGCTGAAGGACACGCGGACCGACGTCGTCGTCTCCTACCTGCCCGTCGGGTCCGAGCAGGCGACGAAGTGGTACGTCGAGCAGATCCTCGAGGCCGGCTGCGGCTTCGTGAACTGCATCCCGGTGTTCATCGCACGCGAGGACTACTGGAACAACCGCTTCGTCAAGGCCGGGCTCCCGATCGTCGGCGACGACATCAAGTCCCAGGTCGGCGCGACGATCGTGCACCGCACGCTGGCGCGGCTGTTCCACGAGCGCGGCGTCAAGCTCCTGCGCACGTCGCAGCTCAACGTGGGCGGGAACATGGACTTCTTCAACATGCTCGAGCGCGAGCGGCTGGAGTC
>DATHJG010000166.1:0-2057 GCA_035489875.1 Solirubrobacteraceae bacterium
AATCTCCGCCCCGTCGTACTGCGGATGACGCGGATCGGCGTCGTGCGGCACGAACAAGTACCTCGGCTCCTTCAGCCACGCCCGCGCATCGGGGCCGAGCGCGTCGAGCAGCGGATGCATGCGCTCGCAGAACCGCAGGTATTCAGGAGGCCGGACCGTGACGACGAGCAGGCCGCCGGGCGCCAGCGCCGCGTGCAGCGCGCGTAGGCAGCACATGTGCGCGGCCTCCGAGAGGTGCGTGAACACGGAGAACGAGAACGCCAGATCGAACCGCTCGTCGAACGGCAGGCGATCCGGCATGAACTCGCTCCGCGCCAGCCGGGCCGGGACGCCGCTCTCGGCACCGACGTCCAGAATGCCCTGGACCGGATCGCAGCCGAACAGCCGCCCGGGCTCCACATCGCGCGCGAAGCAGCGGGTCAGGCGACCCCAGCCGCAGCCGAAGTCGAGCACCCGCGCGCCACTCAGCGGCCCGGCGTGCGCCTGTGCGAAGCGCTCGAGCACCTTGCGATAGAACGCGGCCCCCTGAGCGGCGAGCTGCACGCCGCTTGCCCCGTTCCACAGCACCTGGAGGTCGGGGTCCGGGACCGTGGGAAGCAGCGAGCGGATGTGCGGATAGACGCTGAACTCCTGCGTCAGCAGGAGCGCCCAGAGATCCGCGTCGAGGTCGCGGAACAACGCGAAGCGCTCGGCGCCGCCGGCTTCGCAGGCGGCCTCGATCAGGTCGAGCCGATCGCCGTGGAGGTGCTCGAGCCAGGAGTCGCAGCGCTCCTGCGCGAGGCCGGCCGGCGGTATCTCAGCGGCTCGCAGCCGCAGGGCGCGCCGGCCGAGCGCGCGGAGCGGCCGCGTGACGCGCCATCGGTGCGATGACTCGTATCCGCTCCTCGACATGGCGCGGCAGGCTACCCTCATGCGCGCTTTGGCGGCCGCCCTCCATGTGCAGCTCGACGCGCCGCTCCCCGCCGAACTGGCGGTCGGCAAGGGCACCGCCGTGTTCGTGTCCGGCACCTGCTTCTCCCCCGCCGCGCCGATCGCATCGCTCACGCTCGTCGTCGACGGCGAGGAGCAGCCCGTGATGGCGCATGGCATGCCGCGGCTCGACGCGCTGCGCGCCAGGGAGGCTCCGACGAGTTATCGCAGCGGCTTCTGGGCGCTGGCGCGCGTCAGGCAGCGTGCGGGGCGCGAGCCGTGCACGCTGGGGCTGCGAGCTCGGCTGGCGGACGGCGGCGAGGCGGCGCTGGAGCTGGCGCGGATCCCGCTCGCGGAGCCGTCCGCGCCGGTGTCGGACGCGGCGCCCGATGTGGCCATCTGCATGGCCACCTACGAGCCGCCGCTCGACCTGCTCGCGCGCCAGTTGGACTCGATCCGGGCCCAGACCCACGGCAACTGGGTCTGCGTCGTGTCGGACGACTGCTCGGACCCGGAGACCTTCGCCGCGATCGAGGCCGCAGTCGCCGGCGACGAGCGGTTCGTGCTGTCGCGCTCGCCACGCCGGCTCGGCTTCTACCGGAACTTCGAGCGCGCGCTGTCGCTCGCGCCCGCCGCCGCTCGGTACGTGGCGCTGGCGGACCAGGACGACGTCTGGAACCCCGACAAGCTGGCGACGCTGCTGGCGGAGATCGGCGACGCGCGACTGATCTACAGCGATGCCCGGATCGTCAGCTCGGATGGGCAGTTGCGCGCCGAGACGTACTGGGGCTTCCGGCGCAACAACCACGCCGACATGCTCTCGCTCCTCGTCACGAACTCGGTGACCGGCGCGGCCTCGCTCTTCCGGCGCGACCTGCTCGACGACGCGCTGCCGTTCCCGCCGGCGCAGTTCGCGCATTTCCACGATCACTGGATCGCGGTGTGCGCCTTGGCGGTTGGCGACATCCGCTACGTCGACCGGCCGCTCTACGACTACGTGCAGCACGGTGGCGCCTACGTGGGGCACCTCAAGGCCAACCGGATGCCCAGCATGCTCGAACGGATCCGGTCGCTGCGGCGCAACCCGCGCGAGCGCCTACGGCTCTGGCGGATGCATTACTTCGGCGACGCCTGCCGGCTGATCCAGT
>DATHJG010000167.1:0-4899 GCA_035489875.1 Solirubrobacteraceae bacterium
ACGGTTGTTCACGCCGAGAGGGAGAGGGTGTCCGTGACCGATCGAAGCAGCGTGCCGTCCGCGGAAGCGCGGCGTGCCGCTCTGGCCGAGCGCTTTCCGAGGTGGGCGCCCATGACCGTCTCGCAGGCGCTGGACGCAGCCGCGGAGCGGCATCCAGAGCGGCCGCTTTTCATCACGGACGAGCGAGAGCACACCTACGCCGGCATCCGGCAGTGGTCGCGGGACATCGCCGCGGGACTGATCGCCAACGGGATCGAGCCGGGCGACCACGTCGCCATGGTCATGGCCAACTACCCCGAGTTCGTCGCGGTCAAGTTCGCGATCGCCCGGGTCGGTGCCGTCTGCGTGCCGATCAACTACCTCTTCCGCGGGCCGGAGCTCGGCTACGTCATCGATCAGAGCGACGCGAAGCTCCTGATCACGATGAATCGCTACCGGGACCTGAACTACCTGGAGTCGCTCGACGGGATCGCGCCGGGGTGGGAGGCCGGAGGCGGCGGCGTGACGATCCCGCAGCTCCGGACGATCGTCGTCTTCAGCCCCGACGGCGAGGACCGCCCGGGCACGACGACGCTGGCGGATCTCGTCGCGGCCGGCACCGGCGAGGCACGAACGGAGCTGAGCCGGCGTGAGCGCGTCCTGGAACCCACCACGTACTCGGACATCCTCTACACGTCGGGGACGACCGGGCGCCCGAAGGGCGTGCTGCTCACCCACGACCAGGTCGTCCGCATGGCCTACGCGGCGGCGTACCAGCGCGCGCTCGAGGATGGCCGCCGCCTCGGCTTCCCCATGCCCATGTACCACGTCTTCGGCTACCTCGAGTGCCTGATGGCGGCGACGTTCGTCGGCGGCGCCATCGTGCCGCGCGTGGTCTTCGACGCCAAGGACATGCTGAGCGCGATCGCTCGTCACCGTGTGAACGAGGTCGTGGGCGTGCCGGCTGTCACGTTGCCGCTGCTCGCGGAGCTGCAGCGGGGCGAGTACGACTGCTCGACCGTCCACACGGTCTTCTCCTCGGGCGGCGCGGCGCCGCCGACGATCTGGGGCGACATCCGCACGGGTTTCGGCGATGTCGAGATGACGACCGGATATGGCATGACCGAGACGACCGCCGCGACGGCGTGCACGATGCCCGAGGCCGACAACGAGGTGCTCAGGACGACCAATGGGCGGCTCCGCTTCGCGGGAGCGGCCGGAGACCCCGCACTCGGGGGCATGATCGCCACGTACAAAGCGGTCGACCTCGACACCGACGAGGATCTCCCGCCGGGTGAGGAAGGCCACCTGCTCGCCCGCGGGCCGGTCATCACGCACGGCTACTACAACAAGCCGGAGGAGACCCGGCTGGCGTTCACGCCGGACGGCTGGTTCCGGACCGGCGACATCGGCACGATCGATGCCGAAGGCAACCTCAAGCTCACGGGGCGCCTCAAGGAGAGCTTCCGCGTCGGCGGGGAGATGGTGATGCCGAAGGAGATCGAGAACGTCCTCGCCTTGCACCCGGGCGTCGCCGAGGCGCACGTCTGCGGCCTGCCGCACCAGCGCATGGGCGAGGTCGGCTGCGCATGGATCATTCCCCGCGACGCCGACGACCCACCGGATCGCGACGAGCTCGTCCAGTTCTGCGCGGCGAGGTTGGCTCGCTTCAAGGTCCCGCGCCACGTGATCCTGATGTCGTCCGAAGAGCTGCCGGTGACCGTGACCGGGAGGGTGCAGAAGTTCCGTCTCACGGAGATGGCGAAGGAACGGCTCGGCGAGCGCGCGCCCGCGTAGCGGGCGACGTCAGGCGTTCGGCTCGCGTCGGCGGGCAAGCATGATCCACTGGAACGTCATGACCTCGACGTCCGCCTGATTGAGGACGTGGTAGTCGACGACGAGCGTTCCGTACTTCGGGTTCTCTCCCGTCTCGGTCCGGACCACCTCGGCGCGAACCCGGATGGTGTCGCCGGGCCGCACGGGCGCGAGGGCGCGAAGGCCGTCGCACCCGAGCAGCGCCACGATCGCCTCGCCGTAGACGCCTGAGAGTGCCATGAGCCCGACGGCGATGCCGAACGTGAGGGGGCCATGCGCGATGCGGCCGCCGAACCGCGTGCCCCGGGCGTACTCCTCGTCCACGTGGAGCGGATAGTGGTCGCCGGTGAGGCCCGCGAAGCCGAGGATGTCGGACATCTCCACCGTGCGGCCCCCGGTGAGGAACACGTCGCCCACCGCGAAGTCCTCGAAGCGGCGCAGGCGCTGCTCGATCGGGCTCATCGGCGATGGCCAGCGGAACGAACAATCATTCGTTCGGAGAGTACCAACGGATCCTTTGACATGACGCAGCGCCAAAACTAACGTTCGTTTGATGCAACGGGCTGATACGGGCGCACGCTCCCGGGAAGTCATCCTGCGCGAGGCCGTCCGGCTGTTCAGCCGCAAGGGCTATACGGGCACGTCCATGCGCGACATCGCCGAGGCGGTCGGGCTGCTTCCGGGCAGCCTCTACGCCCATATCGACGAGAAGGAGGGCCTCCTCGTCGAGATCGTGAACCGCGGCATCGACGCGTTCCTTGACGCGGGCGACGTCGTCGTCTCGACGCCGGCCCCGCCGGACCTCCGCATGCGCGCATTGATCCGGGCGCACGTCGGGATCATCGCCGAGAACCTCGAGCAGACGAGCGTCGTCTTCCACCAGTGGAAGCACCTGAGCGCCGAGCGAAGGACAGTCGTCGTGGACAAGCGCGACCGGTACGAGTCGATGTTCACCCGTGTGGTCGACGACGGCATCGCCGCGGGCGTCTTCAACGCAGGGATGAACGCCCGCATCGCCGTGCTCTCGATCCTCGGGATCCTCAACTGGGTGCCCGAATGGCTCTCGCCGAACGGCCCAGAGCCCGTCGACGAGGTGGCCGACCGGCTCACCGACATCGTGCTCGTGGGCCTCTACGGGCGCCGCCCTTGACATCTCGCCGGCCTGGCATAGGATAAAACAAATGCTTGTTAGGTGGAGAGCGAACGCATGACCGAGCCTTCCGACGGCCCGTCGCTCCACGTCGAGGCCGGGGCTCCGAACGAGCCGGTGTTCATCGGCGTCGGCGAGATCCCATCCGGTCGCTACCCGGACCGCACCTTCATGGGCGACCTGACCGAGGTCGCCTTCCGGGCGCTGCAGAACGCCCACGTCAGGCCCGCCGAGGTCGACACGATCCTGCTCATCCCCTGCCTGCACTCCTTCGACGACCAGGCCGACCTGATCTTCTCGCGGATGGTGGAGGAGCTCGGGCTCCATGGGCAGGCGAAGGCGAGCATGATGGTGCACTCGGGCGGCTCCACGAGCGACAACGCCGTCCGCGTGGCCTCGGGACTGATCGCCTCCGGACACGCGCGGACCGTCCTCGTGCTCCAGGCCGAGCGCTGGGGGTCGGCCGACCTCGAGGAGATGGTGACCATGCTCACCCTCAACGGCATCCCGCAGGAGTGGGAGCGGCCGTCCGGCCTGACGTTCAACGCGATCGGCGCGCTCATCCAGCAGCGCTACATGGCCGCGACGGAGTCGACGCCCGAGGACATGGCGGCGGTGTGCGTCGCGTTCCGCGAATGGGCCCGGCTGAATCCCAACGCGATGTACAACGCCAAGCCGCTGACCGTCGAGCAGGTCCTCGCCTCGCGCATGGTCGCCGACCCGCTGCACGCCCTCGAGTGCCCGATGCTCGCCGACGGCGCAGCGGCCTTCGTCATGACGAGTGCCGAGAGCGCCCGCTCGCGCGTCTCGAGCTGGGTGCGGATCGCCGGATCGGGCGGCTGCGTGAGCCACTACAGCATCGGTCAGGAGCGCGACTTGGCGACGCTCGGATGGGCGACCGCGGCCGAGCGCGCCTACGCCCAGTCCGGGTGGGGCCCCGACGACGCCGACTTCGCCGAGGTCTACGACTCCTACGCGGCGGTCACCACGATCGCCTGCGAGGGCCTCGGGTTCTGCCCTCCGGGCGATGGCGCGCGCTGGTTCGCCTCCGGTGCGACCTCCCCCGGCGGCACGTTCCCGGTGAACACCAACGGCGGTCTCCTGTCGGCCGGCCACACGGGCGTCGGAGGCGGCACCGCGCTGCTCGTCGAAGGCGTGCGGCAGCTGCTCCATCAGGCCGAGCGTGAGCGCCAGCTCGACGGCTGCAGGCGAGCGATCATCGGCGGCACGGGGGGGAGCTACATGGACGCGCAGGTGCTGATGCTCGAGCGCGTCGAGGACGGGGTGGCCTGATGAACGACCTCGTCACGGCGTACCGCGAAGGCCTCGGCCGCGGTGAGCTGCTCATCCAGCGCTGCAACGCCTGCGGCGCCAAGCTCATGTACCCGCGGCACCGCTGCACCGTGTGCCAGTCCGACGACCTGAGCTTCGAGCGGACCGGCGGAGCGGGAACGCTCCACAGCTTCACCGTCATCCGTGCCGTGCCGCCGCGCGGCTTCGAGGACGACGTTCCCTACGCGCTCGGCGTGATCAAGCTCGACGAGGGCGTGCAGCTGCTGGCCCGGCTGCATCCCTCCGGCGGCGCCGGGGACTGGGACGGCTACCGCTGCGACCAGCGGGTGCGGTTCGCGCCGGTGGACGCAGAGGCGATCCAAGAGCGACCGGTGGCGTGGTTCACGCCCGCCGAGGACTGAGGGAGGCGCCAGCCGATGAACACGTGTGCGTTCCTGTCGAAGGCCGCGCAGCAGCGGCAGGACGAGCCCGCGATCGTCCACGGCGACGACGTGATCAGCTACCGCGAGCTCCACGAACGCGCGCTGGCGATCGGGGGCAACCTCCTCGAGCTCGGTCTGGAGCGCGGGGACCGCGTCGCCTTCGTGCTGCACAACAGCCCGCGCGTGCTCGAGACGGTGTACGGGTGCAGCCGTGCGTTGATCGGCACCACGATCAGGAGA
>DATHJG010000168.1:0-8611 GCA_035489875.1 Solirubrobacteraceae bacterium
CCGGCGCGCGTGCGCGGCGCGGTAGCGGCGCGCGACGCGACGTCGTGCTGCGCGGCTCGTCGGGTGCCGGCGGGTCGCGCGCACCCGCCGCAGCAGCGTGCGCTCGGCCTTGCGCGCCCCGGCGAGCGCCGACCGCGCGCGGCTGCAGCGCGCGGTCGGCGTCGCCCGCGTCTGCGGCACGGGATCGCCGGCGGGATCGGGCGCCGAAGCCGGCGCCGTGGTCGGCGCCGCCGCGAGCGTGCTTTGGATGAAGTCCCCGAACGCGGGGATCCATGTGTACAGCGCGGGCACCGAGAGCGAGCAGGGCGCTCCGTCGCCGTCCGCCTCCGGCCGCGCGCTCGTCACGCCCCACAGGACCGGCTGGCGCGTGGCGGCGTCGAACTTGACGAGCGGCCCGCCGCTGTCGCCGAAGCAGGCTCCGGCGCGGCCCGGCGTCCCCGCGCATGTCTGCGTGGCGGCGTCGAAGCCGGACACGGCCGCGCTGCAGCTCGCCGCCGGCTCGATCTCGAGATAGGCCTGTTGGAGCACCGTGGTGAACTTGGTGCCCGCCTCGTCGGTCGCGCCCCACCCGGCCGCGTTGGGGACGTCCGGGTCGCTGACGTACCGCCCCGCGGCGGACTCGTCGCTGGTGGCCAGCCGCATCGGCGGAGCCGCCGTCGGCTGCTGCAGGTGCACCAGCGCCACGTCGTTGGCGTCGTGCTCGGAGTCGTAGGACGGATCGGCAACGAACCGGTCGACGGCGATGACCTGGCGGCTCGGGTCGGTGTAGTCCGCGACGCCGACGATCGCGTCCATCGTGTCCGGCGGCTGGCCGGGGTTGCCGAACGTGCAGTGCGCGGCCGTGATGATCCACTGCGGCGCGACGACGGAGCCGGTGCAGTCGTAGGCGTGCTCCTTCCCGGCAGGGTCGTGGTAGCGCCCTTGGAGGAACGCGATCGACGGCCACGCCCCGGCGGGCGCCGCGGTTCCGCCGACGATGAGGTACGTCCGCCCGCTCGCCGCGGCGGGCGCGACGGGCGTGAGCGCGAGCGCGGCCGCGACCGCGAGCATGGCGAGCCTGCGTAGATCGATCACCGCGCCGACGCTAGTGCGCTTCGGTCCCGCTTCGGGGTTGTCAGGGATTCACCCGGCCCTTTCGGGTAGATCCCGGCGCTCGCCCGTGTCGTGCCCGCGCCCGAGCGTGCTACCAAACGATGCCGTCGACACGGGCTCGTGCGACATCGACGTCTCGCGAGCCGCCGTGCGCGACTTCAGCCGTGGAGCGTTGGCGGCGGGCCGGCGCCTGGCTCGATGACCGGCCATGACCGGTCCCCGTGACAGGGGCCGCGTCGGCCTGGGGCATGAACACTGACATCGTGTTTCACTCCCACAAAGGAAGTCGACCATGCTGAACCGACACCGCATCGCCGCGGTGGCCTCCGTCGTCGGCGCGCTCGCGATCGGCGCCCCGGTCGCCGCTGCGGGCGCTGACCCCCTCCCGCTGCAAGGGTTCCCGGGCATGCCGGGGACCGGCCAGTTCGCGATCCCCGCGCCCGAGATCCCGGCGTGGATGAACTTCGGCCCCACCGGCCCCATGGGCCCCCTCGGGCCGCACGGTCCGCTCGGCGGCTCGGCCAAGCTCCCCACCGGCTGGGACGCCTGGAACCTCGGCCCGAGCGGGCCGCTCGGGCCCGGCGGCCAGCTCTACCCCGGCGGCTGAGCCGTCGCATCCCTGCGGACGGCCGCGTGACGGTCGTCCGCCGGGACCGCGGCCGGACCTCCCGGGGCTCACCAACCCCATTCGGGCGTGGCGGCACGGTCCAGGCAAGACCGGTCCATGGAACAGTCGCAACCAGCCACCTGACCGGGGAGCATCGGGCACCCGATGTGCTGGTTGCCCATCGAGCGGTCGCGACTCGCCGTCGGTCTCGCGGCGATCCGCCCGAGCGTCGTCCGAGACCGCTGGGAAGGAGACGCGCCATGAGCGCCGATCGACGTCCACCGACCACCACGACCGACTCCGGGATCCCGGCGGCGAGCGACGAGCACTCGTTGACGGTGGGGCCGCGCGGTCCCACGGTGCTGCACGACGCCTACGTGGTGCAGAAGGTCCAGCACTTCAACCGCGAGCGGGTGCCGGAGCGCGTGGTGCACGCGAAGGGCAGCGGGGCGCACGGGTTCTTCGAGGTGACCGAGGACGTGACGCAGTGGACCAACGCGAGCTTCCTCTCGGAGGTCGGCAAGCGCACCGAGATGTTCGTGCGCTTCTCCACGGTCGCCGGCGAGCTGGGTAGCCCGGACACCGCGCGCGACCCGCGCGGGTTCGCGCTGAAGTTCTACACCGAGGAGGGCAACTACGACCTCGTCGGCAACAACACCCCCGTGTTCTTCGTCCGCGACGCGAGCAAGTTCCAGGACTTCATCCACTCCCAGAAGCGGCTTCCGGACACGGGGATGCGGTCCAACGACATGCAGTGGGACTTCTGGACCCTGTCCCCGGAGAGCGCCCACCAGGTGGCGATCCTGATGTCCGACCGCGGCACGCCGCGCACGTTCCGCCATATGAACGGCTACAGCAGCCACACGTACCTGTGGATGAACGCCAAGGGCGAGCGGTTCTGGGTCAAGTACCACTTCAAGACCGTCCAGGGCATCGAGAACTTCGACGTGGCGGAGGCCGCCGCGATGGCCGGCGAGGATCCCGACTTCCATCGCCGCGACCTGTGGGGGGCGATCGCGAGCGGCGACGCTCCGGAGTGGCGGCTGGAGATGCAGATCATGGCGTTCGAGGACGCCGCGAGCTACCGCTTCAACCCGTTCGACGTGACGAAGGTCTGGCCGCACGCCGACTACCCGCCGATCACGATCGGGCGGATGGTGCTCGATCGCAACCCCGCGAACCACTTCGCCGAGGTCGAGCAGGCGGCGTTCGCCCCTTCGAACCTGGTGCCCGGGATCGGGCTGAGCCCGGACAAGATGCTGATGGGCCGGATCTTCTCCTACCACGACACCCACCTGCACCGGATCGGAACCAACTACGAGCAGCTCCCCGTCAACGCGCCCAAGTCGCCGGTGCACTCCTACAACAAGGACGGCGCGATGACCTACCGGCACGCGGGAGACCAGCCGGTGTACGCGCCCAACTCCTACGGCGGGCCGCAGGCAGACCCCGGCAAGGAGCTCCCGACGTGGTGGGTCGAGGCCGCCGAGATCGGCCGCTTCGCGTACGAGCGTCACGCGGGCGACGACGACGTCGTGCAGCCGCGCGCGCTCTACCGCGACGTCATGGACGACACCGACCGCGAGCACCTCGTGACCAACATCTGCGCCCACGCCTCCGACGGCGTCGGCCACGACGTGCAGCGCCGGGTGATCGACTACTGGACGAACGTCGACTCCGAGCTGGGCGCTCGCGTCGGCGCCAGTCTGTCCGGGCTGGCGCCCGTGCGGCAGTAACGCCCGCGCGCGACAGGAGGAACCAAGGGTCAGCGGTGCTGCACCGCAGGGCCAGTTGGGAGCGCGCACGAAACGCACCACGCTGGTTGTGTGTCCGACACTCACGACAAGCTGGAGGATCGCGTGCGCGTGCCGGGGCCTTCGTCCATTCCCTCGCGCTCCGGCGAGCCGCGCGAGCGGCTCACCAAGATCGTGGCCACCCTCGGCCCGGCGACGGATCCGCCCGGTGTGCTCGACGCGCTCGTCGCCGCGGGCGTCGACTGCGCGCGCCTGAACTGCTCGCACGGGACGTCCGCGGAGCTGCTGCGCCGCGCCGGTGACGTGCGTGCGGCGGCCGGGCGCGCGGGGCGCCCGCTCGGCCTGCTGTTCGACCTGCAGGGACCGAAGCTGCGGCTCGCCGCCGACACGGTCGAGCGCGCGCTGCGGCTGGGCGAGCTGATCGTGCTGACCGGCGAGGAGCGATCCGGCGCCCCGGATCGCGCGGTGGTGGACTTCCGCGGCTTCTCCGGGCTGGTCACCGAGCGGTCGGAGATCGTCGTCGGCGACGGCGTGCCGCGGCTCGCCGTCGAGCGCAGGAACGACGGCGACGTCTTCGCGCGCGTGGTCTCGGCCGGGCGGCTCGCGCCGAGCAAGGGGGTCAACGTCACCTTCGCGCGCCCCGAGCTGCCGTCGATCACCGAGAAGGACCTGATCGACGTCGAGCTGGCCGCGCACGCCGGCGCCGACTTCGTCGCGCTCTCGTTCGTCCGCAGCGGCGCGGACATCGACGAGCTGCGCGCACACCTGCGCGCGCACGGCTCCCATGCCCGCGTCGTGGCCAAGATCGAGACCGTCGACGCCTACGAGAACCTCGACGAGATCGTCGCGGCGGCCGACGGCGTGATGATCGCGCGCGGCGACTACGGCGTGAGCGCCGGGCTCGCGGGCGTGCCGTTGATGCAGAAGGACACGATCCGGCGCGCGACGCGGGCCGGCAAGCTCGTCATCACGGCGACGCAGATGCTCGAGTCGATGATCGATGCCCCGGAGCCGACGCGGGCGGAGGTCGCCGACGTGGCCAACGCCGTGATCGACGGCACCTCGGCGGTGATGCTGTCGGCGGAGACGAGCGTCGGGCAGCACCCGGTGGCGGTGGTGCGCGCGATGTCCACGATCGCGGCGGCCGCCGAGAGCTCGCCCGACCTGCGCCACCGCACGCGGTCGGGCGACGTCGACGCCGTCACCCCCGCCGCGGCGGTCATGCACGCCGCCGCCCAGCTCGCGAACGAGCTCGAGGCCGCCGCGATCATCGTCCCGACCACGACCGGCGAATCGGCCCGCGCGTGCTCCAAGTACCGGCCCCGCCGCCCGATCATCGCGCTCGCCCACGACCTGTACGTGGCCGAGCAGCTCACGCTGGAGTGGGGCGTCTACCCCGTCGTCGGCGAGCTCGCGGAGTCGCTCGACGAGCTCGTCGGCGCGGCCCTGCAGGTCGCGCGCGACTTCGCCGGGCTGGGGAGCGGCGACCGGGTCGTCATCACCACCGGTCTGCAGCCCGGCGCGCCCGGCGCGACCAACGGGGTGATCGAGCGGACGCTGCCCTGAGCGTCCGCTCGTCCCGCGGCGCGACTACGCCTCCATGACGTCGTGCGTGAACTTCGAGATGGCGTTGACCACCTCGCGCGTGAAGCCCGCCTGGGCCGTCAAGAGCCGGCTCAGCCATTCGACCTCGCTCGCGGCGGCGAGCTGCTCCTGCGAGTCGGCGAACGCGCTCAGCGTCTGCTCGTAGGCCTGGAGGCCGTCGAGCGTGGCCCTGCGCCCTGCCGTGATCATCTGCTGGTGCCGTTCCATGAAGCTCGCGAGCACCTGCTCGGGGTCAGGCGGCATCTGCTCGGCCATGCTCGTCACCTCGGTCGTCTTCGGGGGCGTCGTACTGGCGGTAGTCCAGTGGTGGGGCGGCGGGGCGCTGCGCCGCCACGCGAACGCGTGGTTGCCGGAATGGATGTGGGTCCTGGGCGGAGGGCGCCGGCCCGGTCAGCAGGCCGAGGCGCTCCGCGAGGTGCACGGCGGCCGCGCGGTTGCGGACGTCGAGGCGCCGGTAGATCAACGTGGTGTGGTGCTTGACGGTGTCGACCGCCAGCCCGAGCGTGTCCGCGATGCCCTGGTTGGTCGCGCCCTGGGCCATCAGCTTGAGGATCTGCTGCTGGCGCGACGACAGCGAGCCCCGCGTCGAGTCAGGGGACCAGACGAACCGCGGTTCGTCGTCGGCCGCCTTGCGGATCGCCGCCAGCAGGTCGTTCGCGGAGCAGTCCTTGGCGACGAAGCCGGACGCGCCGGCCATGTGCGCCGCGTGCTGGGTCAGCGTGCTGGAGCTCGACGTCAGCAGCACCGCCACACGTGGCGCGCGCTCGTGGATCGCCTCGCAGATCTCGATGCCGTACTCGTCGCCGACGAAGAGGTCGACGAGCGCGACCCTCGGCTCATGCCGCGCGGCGAGCAGCACCGCGTCGGCGCCCCGGCGCGCGCTCAGCACGTTCGCCACCCACGGCTGGCGGCGCAGCAGCACACGCAAGCCGATGTGGATGATGTCGGAGCTGTCGACGAGGAGGACGGCGCCGCGCGGGTCGGCGCTGAAGGCGCTCACCGGACACCCTTCCCACGGCGCACGCGATCACACCGCCGCCAGGAGATCGCCGCGGTGCGCGACGAGGACATCGCGCAGCGAGCGCGGAGGCGCTCCGGTGAGCGTCGTCACCGCGGGGTCGACGACGTCGTAGTACCCCTCGCGCACGCCCTTCCCGAACGCCACGATCGCGCGGGCGACGGGCTTGGGCGCCCCGTGGCGCGTCAGGCCCCACGAGAGCATCCGATCGCCCACCGGGATGAGCTCGATGGCGCGGCCGCTGACCTCCGAGAGCAGTCCGGCCAGCTCCGTCTGGGAGAGCGCCTCCTCGCCGGTGACGTCGTACGTCTTGCCGGCGTGCCCGTCGGTCGTCATCACCGCGGCGGCCGCGCGGGCGCAGTCCCGGCGCGAGACCGAGACGAGGCGTCCGTCCCCGGCGTTGGTGTAGAGCTTGCCGCCGGCCACCGCCAGCGCGCCGGGCGGGACCTGCAGCTCGGCGTAGGTCGCGTTGCGCAGCACCGTCCACTCGAGTCCGCTCTCGTGCAGGATCGCCTCGGTCTCGCCGTGCTCGGTCGCGATCGGGCCGACGGGATGGTCCGCCACCGGCTTGGGGAACGACGTGTAGACCAGGTGCCGGATCCCTGCCGCGGAGGCGGCCTCGATCGCGGCCCGATGCTGCCGCACGCGGCGTCCGACCGCAAGGGTGCTGATCAGCAGCATCCGCTCGCCGCCCTCGAACGCGGGAACGAGGGAGGCGGGGTCGTCGAAGTCACCGCGCCGGATCGTCGCTCCGCGGTCGCCCAGATCGGCGATCGCGTCGGGATGGCGCGTGACGAGCACGAGCTGGGAGGGAGGGATGCGCTCGAGCAGCTCCTCCGTGACGAGGCGACCGAGGTGGCCGGACGCTCCCGTGACGACGACGGTCATTTGCGTGCTCCGTTTCTCTGGGGTAGCCGCCAGGCGCGCGGTACCGCGCCCGGCTCGATTCAAGCTAAGTCGCGCCGTCCCGGCTGTTGACTGGCCCGAGCGCCAGCTAAGGCTGCACCAGTGGTCGGGGACGCGCCGGGGGGCGGCCGCAGCGCCGCTCGGACGAGCACCGGCACCGCTCTGGACGGCCCGACGTCGCGCGCGACCGCGCGGGCGATCCGAGCGCCGGTCCAGCGCTCCCGCGCGGCCCGCTGGGGCGCGAAGCGCGCCCGCTCCGCCTCGGCCGCCAGCGCCGACGTGTGCGGTCCCAGGGTCCGGGCGAGCACGTCGCCCAGCTCGCCCAGCGTGGTGGACGGAGGGACCGGCGTCCCCAGCAGCCGAGTCAGCGCGTCGCCCGGTTGCGGCCGGCGCCGGAGCCGCCGGCCGGCGAGCCCGACCGCCGCGAGCACGCCGAGGATCGCCCACGCGGCCGAGCGGTGACCCCGCGCGCGTCCGCCGGGCGCGGGGAGCAGGTCGAGCTCCGGCGGGATGGCGGCCGGGGCGCCCGCCGGCGTCGGGTTGAACGGCACCCAGCCGTACCCCTCGAAGTACACCTCGATCCAGGCGTGGGCGTCGACGTCGCGCACCTCGAAGCGCCCGTGGCGTCGCACGCCGGTGGCGAAGCCCGCGACCATCCGGGCCGGGACGCCCGCCAGCCGCAGCAGCAGCGCCGCCGCGCCGGCGAAGTGCTGGCAGTAGCCCGCGTGCGTGCGGAGCAGGAAGTCCGCCAGGGGGTACGGCCCGGGAGCGCGCACGTCGGTCGTGTAGCGGAAGCGCTCCGGGTCGCGCAGGTAGCGCAGCACGCGGCCGACGACCTGCCACTCCGTCCGCGCGCCCGCGGCGAGGCGTCGCGCGAGCGCCGCCACCCCGCGGTACGGCGACCGCGCCAGCGCGCCGGTCGCGCCGGCGTCGCGTGGGTGGCCGAACGGCGGCACCGCGATGGGAAAGCCCGGGGGCTGGGCGCCGACCGGCCCCGGCGCCAGCGGCACGACGAACGGGCCGATCTGGACCACCGGCGGCGCGGGGCGCGAGCGGAGCTCGCCCCACCCGAGCCGCGTATAGGCCGCGACCCGTGGATCGTGCGGCGAGCCCGCGCGCCGCAGCTCCCCGGCCGTGGGACGCACGACGCGCGCATCGACGCGGTACCGGTCGCCCTCCTGCGGACTCGGCTCGAGCCGCCACGCCCCGCCGGCGAGCGCCCGCGCGGTGCCGCGAGCCTCGATGCGGTCGACCGGCCCGGGAGCGGCGACCAGGTCGTCCAGCAGCCCGCGCACGCGGACGCCGATCCGCACAGGGCGGGCGGCCGGCTCCGGCAGGCGCGGGACCCACCGGCTCACGCGCCAGCCGTGCCCGTCGAAGACGTCGAGCGCCTGCACGCGCCAGAGCGCCGGCTCCGCCGCCTCGATCTCGAGCATCGGCGCGCCGACGCGCCGGTCGGTGAGCCGCGCGAACGTCGGTTCCGTCTCCAGCGCCCGGAACCGTGTCGCGGCGTGGTCGTGCGAGCCGAGCACGTCGAACCAGCGGTGCCGAGGCGCGACGGCCTGGGCGGCGAGCGCGGACGCCAGCGCCACCACGACGCTCAGCGCCACGGCCGCCCGGGCCGACGTG
>DATHJG010000169.1:0-2150 GCA_035489875.1 Solirubrobacteraceae bacterium
CGGAGCTGACCGGCGGCGCGTGGGCGCGCGCGGCCGTGGAGCGCTGCCGGGGGCTGCTCGGGCCCGACGCCGAGCTCGGCGCCCGGCTCGACGCGGCGCTCGCGGCCCACGCGAGCCCGCCCATGCCGTTCGAGGCCGCGCGCACCCGGCTCGCCCTCGGCGAGCGGCTGCGCCGCGCGCGCCGGCCCGCGGATGCGCGGGTGCAGTTGACCGCCGCGCAGGAGGCGTTCGCGACGATGGGCGGCCGGACGTGGGCCGAGCGCGCCGGGCGCGAGCTGGCCGCCGCGGGTGGGCCTGGGGGGCCGTCCGCTGCCGCGGACGGGCTGACCCCGCGGGAGCGCGACGTGTGCGACCTCGTCGTCGGCGGCGCCACCAACCGCGAGGTCGCGACGGCGCTGTTCCTCTCGCCCCGCACCGTCGAGCACCACCTGCGGGTCGCCTACCGCAAGCTCGGCGTGCGCTCCCGCACCGAGCTCGCCGCGCGCTGGCCCAGCGGCGCCTGACCCCGATCGGGGGCGAAGTTCTCGCTGGGCCGCCTATCCGTCGGCATGAACGAGCCTGCGTCCATCCTGGTCGTCGAGGATGACGTCCCGACGCGGACGTTCCTGGCCGACAACCTGACCGCCGACGGCTACGACCTGCTCGTCGCCGCGACGCTGAGCGACGCGCTGCGCGCGCTCGAGTACCACCGGGTCGACCTCGCCGTCGTCGACATCGGGCTCCCCGACGGGTCGGGACTCGAGCTGCTGCGCAAGGTGCGCGAGGCGGGCGGGCCGGGGTCGCGGATCGACGCCCGGCTGCCGCTGATCGTGCTGTCGGGGCGGGCGGGGGAGAGCGATCGGGTGCGCGGGTTCGAGCGCGGCGCCGACGATTTCGTGTCGAAGCCGTTCGCCTACGGTGAGCTGCGCCTGCGCGTCGCCGCAGTGCTGCGGCGATCGCGCGAGCGGCGCGCGGACGGGCGGTTGCGGGTCGGCGAGCTCGACCTCGACCCGGTCGCGCGCGAGGTCCGCGTCCGCGGCGGGCGCGTGGTGCTGTCGCAGAAGGAGTTCGCGCTGCTGCGCCAGCTGGCGAGCGAGCCGACGCGGGTGTTCACGAAGGCCGAGCTGCTGCGGGACGTCTGGGGCTTCCGGGCGTTGGGCGCGACGCGGACGCTGGACAGCCACGCGTGCCGGCTGCGGCAGAAGCTCTCGGTGCGCGGCGACCGCTTCGTCGTCAACGTGTGGGGCGTCGGGTATCGCCTGATAGATGGCCCATTGCAGGAGGAAGGCCGCTCGTTGGGCGATTCCGCGGCCTGACGTTCGGCTCGGTGGCCCGGGCTGCGCCCTCGGCGGGGCGTTGAGGGCGCGGTTTCCGAGGATTCCCGCCCTTCCGGACCGTTGCGTCTGATGAAAGGATGCGACGTCGAATTGAAGGCGGGATGTCGGTGGCCGAGCGGGGCACGCAGCGCTGGGATCGGTCGGCGGAGGTCGACGCCGCGCCGGCGCGCGTGTTCGGCGAGGGCGTGCGGCCGCTGCGCCTGGAGGAGACGCTGTTCCGACGCGGTCCTCGCGGGCTGGCGAGCGCAGCAGGCGGCGCGACATGTCGCGGAGTCGACCCCCGAGCGCGAGCGCGAGGCGACCGTCCGCCGCTTCGTCGTTGAGATCGAGCGGTGGCCGTGGGAGTGGCGAGCGCTCGACGTCGACGAGTGGCTCGAACACCTCGGCGGTCCCCCGCGGCGGTTCGCGGTCTCGCGACGCTGCGCGGGTTTCAGGGCGCGCTGCGCGCGTTCCTGGAGTACCTGACCGACGAGTGCAACCCGTGCGCGGCGATCTGCGAGCGCGAGCTCGGCCGCCGGCCGGTGCAGGTGATTGACGAGCGCAACCGGATCGCGCACGTCACCGACATCGAGGGCCAGCCCGGCCGCCGCCCACTGACGCGCGAGGAGCTGATGGCCTTCTTCGACTTCTGCGACGCGCAAGGCCACCAGCGACGGGCGCTGGGGCGCAAGGGCGCCGTCGCCGCGTTCCGCCGACGCGGCGTTGTTCAAGACGATCTACGCGTTCAGGCTCCGCCGCCAGGAGGCCGCGCGGCTCGATATCGCGGACTTCGGCGCTGGTGCTCGCTGCCATCGTGCTTGCCGTCGTCGTCGCGGGATGCTCGCCCTTCGGGAG
>DATHJG010000170.1:0-3036 GCA_035489875.1 Solirubrobacteraceae bacterium
TGCCCTGCGAGTTGACCATCTGCGTCCAGCCGCCGTAGACGGTCACCTGCTCGCCGCCCGGCGCCGTCGGCAGCGGCACGATGCCGACCTTGGCTCCCTTGTAATTCGCCTTGAGGTGCGCGATCGCCCAGAACCCGCACACCTGCATGGCGCACTCCCCGCGCGCGAGCGGGTCGATCGCCGTCGTGGTCTCCGCGGTCTTGCTCGGCGCATATCCGTCGCGCACGAGGCTGCCCCAGAGCTCGAACGCCGAGGCCGCCGCGGGCGTGCGCAGCGCCGAGGACTTCGAGTCCGGCGCGACCACCTCGCCGCCCGCGCTCCAGAGGAACGGGTACCAGGTGAAGTTCTGGTAGGGGCCGGGCGCGACCTCGATGAAGATGCCCTTCTGCTTGCCGCCGGTCAGCTCCTTCGCCGCCGCGGTCAACTCGTCCCAGTCCTTCGGCGGCGCGATGCCAGCCTGCTCGAGCAGGTCCGTGCGGTAGTAGAGCGCGACGGGCTCCTGCTCGAACGGCAGCGCCTGCATCTTGCCGTCGACGGAGACCGCGCTCACCGCGGCGTCGCTGTACGCCGACTTGTCGACGAGGTCGTCGACCGGCTCCGAGACGCCGTTGTTGACGTAGTTCAGGAACGCGCCCGGGCTGATCCAGAAGATGTCCGGACCCTTGCCCGCCGCGAACGCGGTCGTGAGCTTCGTGCCCGTGTAGTCCCCGAACGGGAACGTCTGGAACTTCACCTGGACCTTCGGGTTGGCGCTGTTCCAGCGCTTGATCGCCGCCTCGATCGCCCGGTCGTCGTGCTCGTTGACGAACTTCCAGAAGCTCAGCGTGACCGGCTCGTCCGGGTTGGACCCGCCGCCGCCGTCGTCACCGCCACACGCCGCCAGCAGTGAGCCGAGCGCACCGAACGACGCTCCGGCCGCCAGCGCCTTCCCGGTGAAGGCACGCCGTGTGAGCGTGCCGTCCATGGTGTCCCTCATCTCCACTCCTCCTCCTGAAACTGCTGAACCCTTGTAACGCGTTACACGAATGACCTACGGAATCGAGGGCCGGCTCGCATCGCGCACCCCTTCGGCGTCATAGACGATGAGGACACCGACCTTCGCCACGCTGCGCCTCAGTCGTTCGGTCGGGGGACCGGCCCGGTGGAGGGCCGCAGGACGAGCGAGGCCGCGAGCACGACCTCCTGGACGGGCGCATCCGGCTCCTGCACGCGGCGCAGGAGCAGCTCCGCCGCCCGGGCGCCGAGCTGGTACGTCGGCTGGCGCACGACGCTGAGCGGCGGGTCGAGCAGATCGCCGGTCGGGATGTCGTCGAAGCCGATGACCGAGACGTCGTCGGGTGCCCGCAGGCCGAGGTCGCGCAGCGCGTGGAGCACACCGATCGTCGACATGCTGTTGACCGAGAAGATCGCGGTCGGGCGCTCGGGCTCGCGCAGCAGCTCCAGCGTCGTGCGTCGGCCGCCCGCCTCGCGCAGGTCACCGTGCCACAGCAGCCCGCGCTCGAGGCCGTGGTCGCGCACCGCGCGCTCGTACCCGGCCTCGCGCTCGCTGATCGCGCTCACCTTCCCCGGGCCGCCGACCATCGCCACGCGGCGATGGCCGAGCGACGCGAGGTGGCGCACGGCCTCGTAGGCGGCGGTCTCGTTGTCCACCACGACCGTGTCGACGTTCGCGCCGGCGATCCGCCGGTCGAGCGCCACGACCGGGATGCCCGTGGAGATCAGCCGCCGGACGCCGGCACTGTGCTGCCCGGTCGACGCCACGACGACGCCCGCCGCGCGCTCGGCGGCCATCGTCTGGAGGCAGAGCGCCTCGCGCTCGGCGTCCTCGTCGGTGTTCGCGAGCACCATCGTGTAGCCGCGGCGGTGGGCGACGTCCTCGGCGCCGCGCACGACCGCGGTGAAGTACGGGTTCTCGATGTCGCTGATGACCAGCCCGATCGTGCGCGACGACCGCGCGCGCATGTTCCGGGGCAGATGGTTGGGGTGGTAGTCGAGCTCGGCCACTGCGGCGAGGACGCGCTCGCGCAGCTCCGGGCTCACGCCGGCGCCCGCGTTCGCGAGCGCACGTGAGACGGTCGCGATGGACACGCCGGCTGCCCTGGCTACGTCGCTCATGGTCGGCATCGGGGTCGGTAAGAGTTGTAACCCATTACAGGCGCCTGCGTCAAATCGTCGGTCGGGGACACCCGACCGGTGCAACGCATTGCAGGCCCGGAACCTGAACGGGGTCAGATCCCCTTCAGGTTCCGCGGCGTGACGCCGAGCGCGAGCGCGTCCGCGGTCCCGCGAGGCGTCGTCATGCTCGCGGTCACGCGAGCGGCCTCGTCCCAGGTCAGCAGCGCCGCCGGACCCGTCAGCGCCTCGTAGGCGCGCAGCGCCGGACGCAGGAGCGCCGGCGGGACGAGCGGCACGCGGCGGCCGGCGACGAGCGCGGCGAAGCGGCGCCAGCTCAGCTCCTCCGGCCCCGCGAGCTCGTAGTCGCGGTGGTCCGCCCCCGGCCCATCGAGCGCCGCCAGGACGCACGCCGCGACGTCGTCGGCGCAGATCGGCTGGATGCGCGCCTCGCCGGCGCCCGCGAGCAGTGGCAAGCGCGACTCGCCGGGCACGTAGATCGCCGACGAGCGGAACGTCACGGTCGCCATCGCGGCGTCCTGCACCGCCCGCTCCGCGAGCGCCTTCGCCCGCTGGACGCGCAGCGCGTGCTGCGGCGCCGCGCCGAGCGGGCTGAGGAAGACGAAGCGCTCCACGCCCGCGCGCTCGGAGGCGCGCAGCAGCCGCCAGGTCGCCAGCCCGTTGAGCTCCTCCAGCCCCGCGGCCGGCTGATCGCGCCACGCGCCGGCGAGGTGCACGACCGTCTGCACGCCGCGCAGCGCATGGCGGAACGACGCCGGATCGGCGAGGTCGCCGAGCGCGATCTGGACGCGGACCCGCGCGGGACCGAGCCGGCGCGGGTCGCGCACGAGGCAGCGCACCGCTTCCCCACGCGTCGTGAGCCGCGGCAGGAGGGCCGATCCGACCCGTCCGGTGGCGCCGGTG
>DATHJG010000171.1:0-3177 GCA_035489875.1 Solirubrobacteraceae bacterium
ACTCGCCCTCGGCGCGCTGTTCCGGCGCAGCGCCGTGGCCGTCATCACCGCGATCGTGGCGATCGTCCTCCCGTATCTCCTCGCGACCACGTCCGTCCTGCCCGCGGACGCGGCGGAGTGGCTGCTGCGGCTCACGCCGGCCGCGGCCTTCGCGATCCAGCAGAGCGTGCCGGAGTACCCCCAGGTGATCGGCGACTACACGCCGTCGGCCGGCTACTACCCGCTGGCGCCGGGGATCGGCCTGGCCGTGCTCTGCGGCTTCGCCGCACTGGCGCTCGGGCTGGCCGTCCTGCGGCTGCGCCGGAGGGACGCATGAGGCAGGAGCTGCACGCCGAGTGGACCAAGCTGCGCACGGTCGCGGGCACCGGCTGGCTGCTGCTCGCCCTCGTCGCTCTGACCGTGGCGCTGAGCGTCGCGGCGAGCGCCGCGACGACGTGCTCGTCGGCCGGTTGCGGCCACGACCCCGCCAAGCTCAGCCTGGCCGGGATCCAGCTCGGCCAGGTCGCCGTCGCCATGCTGGCCGTGCTGGCGGTCGGCGGTGAGTACAGCACCGGGATGATCCGCACCACATTGGTGGCGATGCCGCGCCGGGCGACCGTGCTCGCCGCCAAGGCGGCCGTCGTCGGCGGGCTGACAGTGGCGGCGGGGACCGTCGCCGTGCTCGCATCCGTGTTGGCCGGGCGGCTCATCCTCCCCGGCAACGGCTTCACCGCCGCGCACGGCTACGAGCTGCTGTCGCTCGCCGACGGGGCGACGCTCCGCGCGGCCGCCGGCTCGGTCGTCTACCTCGCGCTGATCGCCCTGCTCAGCCTCGGTGTCGCGGCGGCCGTGCGCGACTCCGCGACCGCCATCGGGGTGGTGCTCGGCCTGCTCTACCTCTTCCCGGTCCTGCTCGTCGTGGTCGGGAACCCGGACTGGCAGCGGCTCGTCCGGCAGATCTCGCCGACGAACGCCGGGCTCGCCATCCAGGCCAGCACCGATCTCCCCGGTCTGCCGATCGGCCCGTGGGCAGGCCTCGGCGTGCTCGTCGCCTGGGCCGCCGCGGCGCTGCTGGGCGGCGGGCTGTTGCTGCGGCGGCGCGACGCCTGAGCGTCAGAGCGGGAGCTCCTCCTCCAGCGTCTCGAGCACGTGGTCGGCGCCGGCCTCGCGCAGCGCGGCCGCGTCGTAGTGCCCCGTGGCGACGGCGATCGCCGTGCAGCCGACGGCGTGTGCTGCGTCGATATCGAGCGGTGTGTCGCCGATGACGCAGATGTCGCGGTTCGGCACGTCGATGCCGAGCGTCGCCTCGCCCCGCTCCACCGCCCGGCGGACGATGCCCGGCCGGTCGACGCCCGCCGTCGCGTAGGCGCCGAACGTGAACCAGCGCATCAGGTCGCCGCGCGCGAGCTTCACGAACGCCGCCCCGTCGCCGTTGCCGGTGATGAGCCCGAGCAGGTGCCCCGCGCGGCTGAGCTGACGGAGCCGGTCCGGCACGCCCGGCAGCACCGTGTAGCCCTTGCTCCCCGCGACCGCCTCCGGCAGGTACTCCAGCCGGCGCTGGATGAGCTGCGCGAGCTCGTGCGGCGTGGGCTTGCGGTGCAGCACGGCCTCGAACGTCTTGGCGCCCACGTCGGGGTCGGTCATCCCGGCGTCGGTGAACTGCCCGATGTCGGCGGGGATCCCGTGCAGGTCTTGGAACGCTCGCCGCCAGGCGACGGCGCCCGCGCCGCCCGTCGCGACCAGCGTGCCGTCGATGTCGAAGAGAAGGATCTTCGGGGTGCTCGCCATGCCGGATGGAATAGCACGGTCCTGGTGGGCCGCTTAGCCTGTCCGGCATGACCAGCACGCGCTCCACCGCGGACCACGAGCGGCAGCGCGACGCGCTCGCCGAGCGCCTCAACGACGCTGCCCGCACCACGATGGACCTGTACTGCGTCCACCTCGGCGACCGGCTCGGCCTCTATCGCGCGCTCGCCGGCCGCGGCGCCGTCACGCCGGACGAGCTCGCCGCCGCCGCCGGCATCCATCCGCGGTACGCGCGCGAGTGGCTCGAGCAGCAGGCCGTCGGCGGCATCCTCGAGGTCGAGGACGGGCGGTTCACGCTGCCGGCCGGCCACGCCGAGGCGCTGGCCGACCCGGACTCGGTGGCGTTCTCCCCGCCGATCGCGCGCATGGTGGTCGGGCTGGCGGCTCCGCTGCCGGCGCTGATCGACGCGTTCCGCAGCGGCGGCGGCGTGCCCTGGACCGCGTACGGCGCCGACGGCCGCGAGTCGCAGGCCGACATGAACCGCGTCCAGTTCCTCGCCCACCTCGGCGGCGAGTGGCTTCCGGCGATGCCCGACGTCCACGCCCGGCTGCAGGAGCCGGGCGCTGCGGTGGCCGACCTCGCCTGCGGCGCCGGGTGGTCGAGCATCGCGATCGCCCGCGCCTATCCCGCCGCGCGCGTCGACGGGTTCGACGGCGACGCGGCGTCGATCGAGCTGGCGCGCGCGAACGCGGCGGCGGAGGGGCTCGAGGACCGCCTCCGCTTCCACGTGCGCGACGTCTCCGGCGACTCGCCGGACGGCGGCTACGACCTCGTGTGCGTGTTCGAGGCGATCCACGACATGGCGCGGCCGGTCGACGCGCTCCGGGCGATGCGCGCGCTCGCCGCGCCCCGCGGCGCCGTGCTCGTGATGGACGAGCGCACGAACGCCGCATTGTCCGTCGGCGATCCGCTCGAGCACTACCTGTACGGGGCGAGCGTCCTGGCCTGCCTGCCCACCGGGATGAGCGAGCAGCCGTCCGCCGCCACCGGCACGGTCATGCGCCCGTCCACGTTCGCCGGCTACGCCGAGGCGGCCGGCTTCGGCGTCGTCGAGGTGCTCGACGTCGAGCACCCGACGTTCCGCTTCTATCGCTTGCGCTGAAGCCCCTTGCACGTGCGGACGACCGTCCCGAGGACGTCGCCGTCGAGCCCGCGCAGCAGTCGCTTCGCCACGCCCTCCAGCGTGGCGTTCCCGTACGCGTCGGACGGGTTGTCGCCGGTCAGGACGGCCACGGAGACGCGCAGCCCCGCGTTCGTCAGCAGCGCCGCCTGGTGGTCGACCTGGCGCGTGACGCCGCGGCCCCAGCCGCCCTTGAACGCGATCTTCCACCCCGCCGGCACGGCCCTGGCGATCCCCCAGCGCTGCTCGGGGACCACGCCGCGCAGCAGCC
>DATHJG010000172.1:0-3848 GCA_035489875.1 Solirubrobacteraceae bacterium
CGATCGCCGCCGGGTAGACGAACGTCGGCGCGAGGCGATAGTTCACCGAGAAGGCGACATATCCGGCGGATGCGAACCACTGGCAGACCGCGCGCCACGCGATGTCGGCCTTGTCGCCGCGCGCCCAGCTGCCGCCGTGCACCACGACGATCGCGGCACGAGGCGGGAGCTCGGGCTGCTCGAGGTCGGGCAGGTCCGCGCCGTCGGAGGGGTCGGCGGCGGCGTCGTCCGCGTTCTGCACGGGGGCGTCATCGGTGCGCGGCGGAAGGCACGCGTCGAGCAGCAGGGGCTGCTCGGCAGAGCCGCCGTACGCGATGTCTTCGACGACCGGGATGTCGGGGAGCGTCGCCAGCTCGGGGTTCACGGCGACGATCTGCGGGGTGAGTTGCTCGGAGTCGGTGCCGGTCTGGCCGCACCCGGCGAGAGCGATGACGGCGATCGCAAGCGCGCCGACGGACGAGAGGATGCTCGTCGGGCGTGCGCGCATGAGGTCGAATCCTAATGCGGTTCGCAGCTTTATCGGCTATCGTCGCTAGGTCGGCTCTCGACTGTGCGGCTCTGTGCCGCGTGCATCACTGTATGTCGATCGGGCCGGATCGCCAGGGCATTCCCTGCGCGAGGATCCTCGCCGGAGAAATCCGGCAACACAGGAAAACGGCCCCGGTCAGTATCGCCCGGGTTCTCATCGCCGCCCGTCCTTCTCCCTGAGGGACGGAGCGCGGTGCACTCTGTCACGAACACCGGAAAGCACACAGTACCCATGCCTCAGAACCGCAAGGGCGCGCCCGCGCGCTCGTTCCGTCCCTCCGCGTCCGACCCCGGCGCCCGCAAGCCCGGCAGCAAGAGCGCCAAGCACCGCGGGCACCGTCCGGGCGACGCGACCCCGCCGACCGGCGCAGCCAAGAAGCCGCGCTGGAACGCCGACGAGCGCAGCGACCGCGGTCGCGCCGCCGAGCGCCCGCGCGGCGAACGCGCACCCGAGCGCGACGCGCGTCCCGCCCGGGATGCCCGCCCCGCCCGCGAGGAGCGCACCGGCGGATACGGCGGCAACAAGCGCGCCGCCGACGGCCGCCCGAACTGGGAGCCGCGCGGCAAGGACGCGCGCAACGCCGTCCCCGCCCGTCGCAGCGACGACCGTCCGGCTCGTACCGAACGTGATGACCGACGCCCGGGACGGGCGCTGGCGCCGCGGCCGAGGCACGAAAGTGCCTCGTCTTCAAGCTCCAGCGCGCCGGCCCGCACCTACGACCGCAACACCACCGAGCGTCCGGCCCGCAACTTCGACCGCCCGCGCACCGAGCGACCGATCCGCGAGCACCAGGGCGAGCGCCCCACGCGCCAGCTGCGCGAGCGCGCCGAGCACTACACGGAGCGCCCGGCACGTGCCTACAACGACGGCGCAGCCCGTCACAACGATGACCGCGCCGGTCGCGCGCCCTTCGTGCACGGTGACGACGTCGTGCTCGAGCGCCTCGAGGCGCAGGCCGTCGAGGCCGCGGACGTCGACGGCATCGGCTTCGGCGACCTCGGCCTGGGCGACAACATCGTCCGTGTGCTGAGCGAGCTCGGCGCCGACACGCCCTTCCCGATCCAGGCCGCGACGATCCCCGACGTGCTCGCGGGTCGCGACGTGCTCGGCCGTGGCCGCACCGGCTCCGGCAAGACGATCGCGTTCGGCGCTCCGCTCGTCGAGCGGCTCCTGCAGCTGCGCGCCGACCAGACGCCCAACCAGCGTCGCGAGTTCGGCCGCGCACCGCAGGCCCTCATCCTGGCGCCTACCCGCGAGCTGGCCCTGCAGATCGACCGCACGGTACAGCCGATCGCGCGCAGCGTCGGCCTGTTCACCACCCAGATCTACGGCGGCGTTCCGTACGCCCGCCAGCTCGGCGCGCTGCAGCGCGGTGTCGACATCATCATCGGCACCCCCGGTCGCGTGCAGGACCTGGTCAACCAGGGCAAGCTCAACCTCTCGAAGGTCATCATCACGGTGCTCGACGAGGCCGACCACATGGCGGAGCTGGGGTTCCTCGAGCCGGTGCAGGACATCCTGAACCACACCCAGGACGGCGGCCAGAAGCTGCTGTTCTCGGCCACGCTCGACCGCGGTGTCGCCGACATCGTCTCCCAGTACCTCGTCGACCCCGCGGTCTTCGAGGTCGCCGGTGAGGACCAGGCCAGCTCGACCATCGAGCACCGCGTGCTTCTGATGGACCAGCGCGACAAGCAGCAGGTGCTGATCGAGCTCGCGTCCGGGCCCGGCAAGAAGCTCGTGTTCGCCCGCACCCGGGCTTTCGCCGAGATGCTCGCCGACGTGCTCGACGAGGCGGGGATCCGCTCGGAGAGCATTCACGGCGATCTGACCCAGTCGCGTCGCCAGCGCGCGCTCGACAAGTTCACGAGCGGCAGGGTCGACGCGCTCGTCGCGACCGACGTCGCGGCCCGCGGCATCCACGTCGACGACATCGCCCTGGTCATCCAGGCCGACGCGCCCGACGAGTACAAGGCCTACCTGCACCGCTCGGGCCGCACCGGCCGCGCCGGCAAGGAGGGTCTCGTCGTGACCCTCGTGCCGCGCAACCGTCGCCGTCGCACCGAGGAGCTGCTGCAGCGCGCCGAGATCACCGCCGAGTGGACCTCGGTGGTCCCCGGCGACCCGATCCTCGCGGAGCTCGCCGCGCGCTAGCCCCACGACCGCGAGTTGCGGACATCCCACGAATCGCGCGGCGAGTCGTGCGGTTAGTCCGCAACTCGCGGGGCTACGCGAGCGCCAACATCGCCGCCGCGATCAGCGCCAGCGCCAGTCCGACCCACTGCACGGGCGCGATGCGCTCCTTGAGCACGATCGCGGCGAGGGCGATCGTCCCCGCGGGGTAGAGGGCGGAGAGCACGGAGACCACGCTCAGCTCGCCGAGCCGGAAACCGATCAGCAGCAGCGCGTTGGCGGCCGTATCGGCGAGCCCGCTGGCCAACACGAGCCAGAACGCGGAACGGAACGGTGGCTCGCTGCTGTCGCGCCGCACCCGCGCGCGGATCGCCAGCACGAGCACGATGGTCAGCAGGATCGACGCGCTCGCGATGCGGTTGAAGACCAGCGGCACGAGGCCGGAGTCGGTCGGCGCCCGGTCGATGAGCACGAAGAACAGCCCGATGAGCACGCCAGAGACGACGGCGAGCAGGATGCCGCGCGGTCTCGGCCGGACGGCCCCCTTCTCCGGGACGAACCCGACGAGCACGACGGCGACGAGCGCGAGCCCCAGCGCGACGTACCCGATGAGGGCGAGGCGTTCACCGCCGACCAACCCGACGGTCAGCGGCACGATCGCCGAGATGACGGCGGTGAGCGGCGACAGGATGCTCATCGGGCCGATCGCGAGGGCGGCGTACAGCGTGAGGATCGCCATCGACCCGGCGACCCCGCTCGCGAGACCCCACAACGCCGCATCGGGGGACCAGCGACCGCCGAGGATCAGGGCGAGCGGCAGCATGACCGCGAATCCAATGACCCCCGATCCAGCGGTCACGCGCACCGGGGAGATGCGTTTCGAGGCGAGACCGCCGAAGAAATCGGCGGTGCCGTAGACCAGCGCGCTGGCCAACCCCACGATGACCACCAGCACGTTCCCCACGGTAGCGGGAACCCCCGGTGAACATTTCCGAAGGCGTTTGTCGATCGGGTCGGCGCAACGTATGGTGAAAGCGGCCCCCGATCGGGGGTAACCCGACGAAACCGCTGTCCACCGAATCCCGGAGCAACGACTCGTCATGAAACGCCTCGCATCCCTTTTCGCCGCCCCGACGGCGGCTGCACTCGCTTTCACGGCACTCATCGCGACGCCCGCCGCGGCAGC
>DATHJG010000173.1:0-2374 GCA_035489875.1 Solirubrobacteraceae bacterium
TGCCACGCGGATGCGTCGTTGCTCAGCGCCTCCCACAGCTCGGCGTGGAACGCGTCGCCGGGATCATGGGGCACGTCGCCGGGCCGCTGCTGCCCGAGCCGCCGGGGTGGGCGGCGTGGTTGAGCAAGCCGCCGGGGCTCGCCTACGACACGTTCCACGCCGAGCTGTGGGAGGCGCTGAGCAACGACGCATCCGCGTGGCAGCGCCAGATGACGCTCGGCCCCGCGACCGAGTACTGCGTGCTCGCGCCCGCCGCGCACGCGCTGCCATGGCCGGCCCAGAGCTGGCCGCTGCGCAGCGTCGTGGACCCCGCCGGCTAGCTGCTAGCGCACCTGCAGCACGATCTTGCCCGTCGTCCGGTTCGACTCCCCGAGCTCGTGCGCGCGGGCGGCGTCGGCGAGCGGGAACACGCGGGCGATCTCGACGCGCAGCTTGCCCGAGTCGACCAGATCCTTGATCGCGAGCAACCCGGCGCGGTCCGGCTCGACCAGCGTCCAGCCCGTGCGGACGCCGAGCTCGCGCGCCCGCGTCTCGACCGCGGGGTCGTCCGGACGGGGAAGCGCGATGTGGATGCCGCCGCGGCGCAGGACCGCGAGCGAGCGGATCGCGACGTCGCCGCCGATCGCGTCGAGCACCACGTCGACGTCGCGCAGCACCGCGGCGAAGTCGGTCTCGTGGTAGTCGATCAGCTCGTCGGCGCCGAGCGAGCGCAGCAGCTCGTGCTTGGGCGCGCTCGCCGTGCCGATCACGTACGCGCCGAGCGCCTTGGCGATCTGCACCGCGACGTGGCCGACGCCGCCGGCGGCGGCATGGACGAGGACGCGCTGGCCGGGCCGCACCCGGGCGACCTCGGCAAGCGCCTGCCAGGCGGTGAGCCCGACGAGCGGCAAGCCAGCCGCGTGGACGTGGTCGAGGTTGTCCGGCTTGTGCGCGAAGTGCCGCGACGGCGCCGCGACGTACTCCGCGTAGGCGCCGGCCTGCTCGGGGAAGCGCGGCATGCCGAACACCTCGTCGCCCGGCTCGAACAGGCTGGCGCCGGGACCGGTCGCCTCGACGACGCCGGAGACGTCGTAGCCGAGGATCGGCGGGTCGCCCCACTGGCCGAAGCCGCCGGTGGCGCGCGTCTTCCAGTCCGTCGGGTTCACGGCGGCGGCGTGGACGGCGACGAGGATCTCGGTGGGGCGCGGCTCCGGTCGCGGGACCGTCACGGGCTCGAGCACGTCCGGCGCACCCCACCTGGGCGCGGCGATCGCGCGCATCGTGGTCATAGTTGCTCCTCCAGCCAGGCGTCGAGGTCGTCGAGCACGAGCGAGCGGTCGGGCTCGCGCTCGTTGAACAGCTCGTGGTAGAGCCCGTCGTACCAGTGCAATGTGCCGACGCCGGCCGGCAGCGCGGCGGAGAGCTCGCGGGCGCCGCGGGCGTCGACGAGCGCGTCGGACCCCGCGACGAGCAGCAGCGTCGGGATCGTGAAGCCGGGCGCGTCGCGGCGGGCGGCGGCGCCCGCGTCGGCCATGACGTCGTACAGCCGCGGCGTGATGCGGTCGTGGTTGAGCCCGTCGGCCTCGTAGGCGGCGACCTCGCGCGCGTCGTGCGAGAGCTTGCCGACCGGCAGCCGGTTCGGGAACGCGCGGTCGGGCGCGAGCCGGCGCGCGATCGCGAGCAGGCCGGTCTCGACCGGGCCGGGGGAGAGGCGCAGGGCGGGCGAGGAGAGGATGAGGCCGCGCGGCGCCACCCAGCCGCCGGTGGCCGCCCGCGCGGCGATCGCGCCGCCCATGCTGTGACCGAGCAGGAACGGCGGCGGGGCCTCGCCTCCCGCGAGGTCGTCGAACACGGCCCGGAGGTCGTCGAGCAGCGCGTCTGGATGCGGGACCGACCCGCGCGCGCCGCCTGACCCGCCATGGCCGCGGTGGTCGTAGCCGCGCACGTGGAGCCCGATCGCGGCGACCCGCTCGGCGACGTGCGCATAGCGCCCGCTGTGCTCGCCGAGCCCGTGCACGAGCAGCAGCGACCCGCGCCGCGCGACGCCGTCGGGCACCGGCCACTCGCGCAGGAGGAGCTCCGCGCCGTCCGGGAGCCGCAGCGGTTCGAGCGTGGTCGCCATCGCGGCGGCGAGCCTACCTGGACGGTCCAAGCAGCGCTGCTGGCAGCCACCAGCGATCCGACTGGCGCGCCCCGCGCCGAACCGTCAGGCTGACGCGCCGATGCTCCGCCTCTACCGCTTCCGCTACTCCACCAACGTCGAGCGCGTCGCACTGGCGCTCGCGTACAAGGGACTCGAGGTGGAGTCCGTCGAGATCGACCCCGCCGATCGCTCGGCGGTGCGCGCCGTCAGCGGCCAGGATTTCGTGCCGGTGCTGATCGACGGCGACGAGGC
>DATHJG010000174.1:0-2633 GCA_035489875.1 Solirubrobacteraceae bacterium
CGTGCCTTCGCGACGCACCGCGCGACGCGTTACGTGTTCGCAGTTCTCGGCTCGATGGCTATCCAGGGACCGGTGATCGAGTGGGTCGCCGACCACCGCAAGCACCACGCCCACACCGACCAGGAGGGCGACCCGCACTCCCCACACGTCGGCCACGGCGAGGGGCTCAAGGGCCTCTGGCACGCGCACACCGGCTGGCTGTTCGAGACCCACGGGCAGGCCGACTGGAAGAAGTACGCGAAGGAGCTCTACGAGGACCCGGTGATGAAGAAGATCAACCGCCTGTTCCCGCTCTTCGCACTCATGAGCCTGGTCGTCCCGACCGCGCTCGGCTTCGTGCTGCACGGCTTCACCGCCGAGGGCGCGCTGCGCGGCCTCGTCTGGGGCGGCCTCGTGCGCGCGTTCTTCCTCCACCACATCACGTGGTCGATCAACTCGGTCTGCCACTACTTCGGCCGGCGCCGCTTCGACGTCGCGGACCAGTCGACCAACGTCGCCTGGCTCGCGCTTCCGTCGCTCGGCGAGTCCTGGCACCACAACCACCACGCGTTCCCGCGCTCCGCCGTGCACGGGCTGCGCAAGCGGGAGATCGACGTCTCCGCCCTGATCATCGGCGGCCTGCAGCGCGTCGGCCTGGCCTGGAACGTCGTGCGGATCGCGCCCGAGCGCCAGGAGGCCAAGCTCCAGCACGCCGCTGCGGAGGAGAAGGCCCCCGTCGCGGTCTGAAGCCGCGTCACCAGGTCCCGGCCGCGGCGCGCAGCTCGCGCCGGGGCGGCAGCTCCCGGACGACCGGCGCGGCGAACCGGTGCTCGACCGCGCGGCGCGGCCGCCGTGGGTCGGGCTCCGCCTGGCGCCAGGGGCGCTGCGTATGACGGGCGAGGGGACGGGGCTCGGGGATGCGGGTGGTGGCGGGCATGGATCGCACTTTCGCGATCCGCACGCGCGCTCGCATCGGGGAGATCACCTGAGCGACCCCCTTGACTTTCGGGCCCGGGGGGTCCTGGGGGTCCCCTAGATCCCGGCGGCCAGCACGTCGCGCGCGATCGGCGCGGCGGAGTCGCCGCCGTGGCCGGCGCCGACCAGCATCACGGCGACGGCGATGTCCGCGGAGGACGCCGGGGCGAACGCGACGAACCACGCATCGGTGTTGGCCGGGTCGGACGCCGCGTCGGCGGTCGGGACCAGCTCGGCGGTGCCCGTCTTCCCCGCCACCTCGACGCCCGGCAGCGCGGCGGCGGTGCCGGTCCCGCTCCGCACCACCGCGAGCATCATGTCCCGCACCGCGGCCGCGACGCCCGGCTTGACGACCCGGCTGTGCTCGCGTGGCTCGCTGCGCACCAGCCGCGGCCGGTGGCGCACGCCGCGGTTGGCGATCGTCGCGCCGACGCTCGCCATCGTCAGCGGCGTCGCGAGGTCGCGGTCCTGGCCGATCGCGCTCGCGCCGACCGCGAGGTCGTCGGCGAGCTCGTGCGGGATCGTGCTCGGCTTGAAGTCGGGGATCGGGAGCTTCTCGTTGAACCCGAACGCCTCGGCGATGCGCACGAGCCGGCGCGCGCCGAGCCGCGCGCCGAGCGGGCCGAAGACGGAGTTGCAGGAGTTCGCGAACGACTGCGTGAGCGAGCCGCCGCACGCCTCGTCGCCCGCGTTGCGCAGCTTGACGCCCTCGAGCGTCGCCGCGGTCTGGACCGGGAACGACTCGCCGGGCTCCGTCACGCCGGCTTGCAGCGCGCCCGCGAGCGTGACGATCTTGAACGACGAGCCGGGCGGCTGCGGGCCGGAGACCGCCAGCCCCGCGAGCGCGAGCACGTCGCCGTTGCGGGGGCGGACGACCGCGACGCCGCCGAGCCGGTCGCCCAGCGCCGTCGTGGCGGCGCCCTGCAGCGCGGGGCGGATCGTCGTCCGCACGGAGCGGCCCGGCACCAGGTCGACCTTGGCGATCACGCGGCGGCCGTAGCGCAGCTCCGCGCCCGGACGGCCGCCGAGCCGCTCCTTGTACCGCTGCTCGAGCCCGTCGACGAGCGCAGCCGCGCTGGAGGTGCGGCTCAGCCGCCGGCCGTCCGCGTCGAGCACCGACGCGCGCCGCGGCTGGCGCAGCGTCCGGCGCTGGACGCGCTCGCCTGCGCGCAGGCCGGGCAGCCGCAGCTCGGGCGACCACGCCACCCGCGCCGTCGCGCCGGTCCGCTCGACCGGGAACGCGATCGTGCCGCGCTGCTCGCCGAACACGCGCGTCCGCAGGACGACCGGCACCGAGACGCGCCCGTCGCGCGGCTCGGCCGCGCGCCCGACGCGCACGGCCGTGACCGTCGCCGCCCGGGTGGCCTGGCGGTAGCTCTCCTTGAAGCCGGCGAGCGGCTGCTCGGCCTGCGTCCGCGCCGTCGTCAGCCGCCAGGCCCCGTCGAGGTCGCCCCGTGCCCACGCGTCGGCGAACCGCTGCGCGATCGCGCGCGACGGATCCTCCCCCTGGTCGCGGACGCGCACGACCGCATACGCGCCCCCGGCGAGCGCCAGCAGCGCGACGACGAAGAGGATCGGACCGATGGGAGCGCGGCGCCGGCGCCGGCGCCGGCGCTTGACCGGCTGCAGCCAGAGCACGCCGCCGGGCCCGGCGGAGGACGAGAACATGGAGTGGCGGC
>DATHJG010000175.1:0-3337 GCA_035489875.1 Solirubrobacteraceae bacterium
AGGAGCTCGGCGAGCTCCGGCTGGTCGTCGAGCCGCGCCTCCGCGCGGCCCAGGTGCATGCTGAGCGCGACGAGCCGCGCCTGCGCGCCGTCGTGCAGGTCGCGCTCGATCCGCCGCAGCTCGGCGGCCTGGACGTCGACCGCCCCGCGCCGCGTGCGGGTGAGCTCGTCGACGCGCTCCTCCAGCTCCTGCTCGCGCGGGCCGCGGTGGCGCACGACGACCCAGTGCACGGCGAGCGCCGTCGCCAGCGCGCTGAACATCCAGATCGGCCAGAACAGCCCGCCTCCCGAGAGCGCCCAGCTCGCGACGTCCACGCCCACGAGGAGCGCGGATGCCTCGGCCTGGATGCGGAGCGCCCGATACGGGCCGGGCGCCGACGACAGCGCGCGCCGGATCACCAGGTGCAGGGCGACCGCCACGGCGAGGCCGAACCAGACCCACCGCGGCCAGAAGTAGCCCCCGCCGACGAGCGCCCACACGAGCGTGGAGACGAACCCGGCGATCGCGGACAGCGCGATCTGCAATGAGAGCGCGCTGCCGCGGATCGGGGATGTGTGCTCGGCGGCCATGGCGGGCGTCTCTCCGAGCATCCTAGGCCGGGACCTTGACGCGGGGCTCGAGCGGCGCCGCCGCCCGGCGCGGCACGCGCCAGCCGCGCTCGCCGAGCAGCGTGATCGCCGCCGGGAGCGCCAACCCGCGCACGATCGTGACGTCGAGCAGGACGGCGGCGGCCAGGCCGACGCCCATCTGCTTCATGTCGAGCAGCCGCAGCGTGGCGAAGACGGCGAAGATCGCCACCATCACGACCGCCGCGCTGGTCACCGTCCCGGCCGTCGCGGCGACGCCCTCCGCCGCGGCGGCCGCCGGCGCCCGGCCGGCGCGGCGCGCCTCGCGGATCCGCTCCAGCACCAGCACCGTGTAGTCCATCGAGAGCCCGAACAGGATCACGAAGGAGAACAGCGGCAGCCAGGAGACGATCGTCCCGCTCGACGTGAAGCCGAGCAGGTCCTCCGCCCAGCTGTGCTGGAACACGGCGACCAGCACGCCGAACGAGGCGCCGACCGAGAGCAGGTTGAGCCCGACCACGGTGGCCGCGAGCCGCGGCGAGCGGAACGCCCACAGCAGCAGCGCGAACGCCAGCGCGAGCACGAAGCCGATCACGATCGGCGTGGCCTTCGCGAGCTGGTGGGCGAAGTCGGCCGAGCCGGCCGCGTCGCCGGTCACCAGCGTCTCGGTGCCCGGCCCGGTCGGCGCCACCCGGTCGCGCAGCACGTCGACCGCCTGGCGCTCCGCGTCGGGTCCGGCGGCCGACATCGGGACCGCCACGATCGCGGTCCGGCCGTCGCGCGCCACGTCGACGCGCACGGCGGCCTTGCCGCCGACCGCTGCGGCGGCGCGGGCGCCCAGCTCGTCCAGCTCGGCGCGCTTGGAGTCGAGCCCTTCGCCGGTCACGACGAGCTGCGCCATCGACGGCGCGCCGGGGAAGTCGCGCTCGATCGCGTGCTGGGCCTGCACGATCGGCATGTCCTGCGGCAGGCTGGAGATGCCCGCGTCGTTCGTGTTCAGGTCGAGGGCCGGCAGCGCCAGCGTGCCGAGCAGGCAGACGGCGGTGACGAGCGACGCGAGCGGCCGGCGGGTCACCGCGCCGGCGATCCGCCCCCAGGCGGTCGCGCCGGCCGGTCGCGGCCGGCGGCGGAGGCGACGCGGCAGGCGGCCGCGGTCGATCCGGTCGCCGAGCAGCGCCAGCATCGCCGGCAGCACGGTGAGCGAGCCCAGCACGGCGATCGCGACCACGAGCACCGTGGCCAGGCCGATCGAGACGAACACGGCGCTCCCGGACAGCAGCAGCCCGGCCAGCGCCACCATCACCGTGAGGCCGGAGACGAGGATCGCGCGGCCGACCGTGGCGGACGCGGCGTCGAGCGCCGCCGCCGGGCCGCGCCCGGCGCGCCGCTCCTCCCGCTCGCGGCGGATGTAGAAGAGCGAGTAGTCCACGCCGACGGCGAGGCCGACGAGCACGACGACCGATGCGGTCGTGTCCCCCGTCGGCGCGATCTGCGAGACGACACCGAGCGCGCCCATCGCCGCCGCGACGGCGGTGATGCCGAGCACGAGCGGGACGCAGGCGGCGACGAGCGCGCCGAACGCGACGATCAGGATGATCAGCGTGACCGGCAGCGAGATGAGCTCGGCGCGCTGGAGGTCCTCCTCGACCATGGTCGTGATCGCGGAGTCGAACGAGCCGTCGCCGGCCTGCAGCAGCGTGACGCCGGGATGGGCGGCGCGCACGGCGCGCACCGTCGCGGCGACGCCGTCGGCGCGGTCCGCCGCGTTGTCGGGATCGCCGCGGAGACGGGCCTGGAGGAGCACGGTGCGGCCGCCGGCCGTGGAGAGCTCAGGAGCTTCGGCGGGGCCTTGGACGTCGGCCACGTCGCGGCCGGTGCCCAGGCGCCGCTCCAGATCGGCGGCGGCGTCAGCGGTCTGACGGGAGTCGGCCGAGCGGAGCAGGATGCTCTCGACGGCGGGATCCGCGAGGCCGGAGGCGGCGATCCGCTCGTCGGCGCGCGCCGACTCGCCGGCGCCGGCCTCGGCGTCGGTCATCGACCGGGTGCCGGAGAGCCCGCCGGCGACGATGCAGCCGACGACGAGCACCAGCCACAGGGCGATCGCGGTCTTCGGGCGGGCGGCGGCGACGCCCGCGACACGCCGGACTCCGCGCGCGAGGGCGCCGTCCGGCCGGGGTGTGGAAGGGGGATGCAGGGACATGCCGCCACCGTGCCAGCGGCCCGGCGGCGTTTCGCTCGGGCGCGGCACCGGACACGGCGCCGCGGTCCCCCGTCCAGCGCGGGGGGATAACCCCCGGGTCGGGGCTCAGCTCGAGGGCACGGCGTCCGCCCAGTCCCGCAGGCGGGGCGACAGCTCGGGCGCGGCGGGACCGACCTCGACGACCGCGTCGACCGGCACGTTCGCGCGCCGGGCCGCGGTCATGATCGCTTCGGGCGACGGCGCCTCGTACAGGCAGTAGGTCCGTCGCCGGTCGGCGCTCAGGAACGAGAAGAGCCAGCGCACGCCCTCGTCGGCGTTGACGTCGTCGATCAGCGCGACGTCGTCGCTCGTGAGGTCGAGCTGATCGGCGAACGTTCGCTCGATCATGAAGAGCGGCATCTGCCGATCCTACAGCCTCAGACGCTCGCGAGCCCGTGCTTGTGGGCGTAGGAGGCGGCCTCGGTGCGGTTCACGCAGCCGGTCTTGCGCAGGATGTTGCGGACGTGGTTGGCGGCCGTGTGCTCGCTGATCGACAGCGCCGTCCCGACCTGGCGGTTGCTCAACCCCTTGG
>DATHJG010000176.1:0-2931 GCA_035489875.1 Solirubrobacteraceae bacterium
TCGATGGCGAGCCGGCCGGCGACGTGCGGCGGTGGCGCGACTCGTGCGAGCTGCTGGCGGTGGTCTGCGCCGCGCCGGACCCGTCCGCCGTGCTGGCGCGCTTCGCCGCACTGCCCAGATCGTCGCCGTGGTCGAGCAGGGCGCGCGGCGCGCGGTGGGCGTGACGGTCGACGGCGTGCCCGTCGAGCTCGTCGCCGCCGAGCCGGAGCGGTTCGGGACCGCGCTGGTGCGCGCGACGGGCTCGCCCGCGTACGTCGCCGCGCTGGAGCCGCTGCCGGACGCGGCCGACGAGCCGGCGGTCTACCGCGCGCTGGGCCTGCCCTGGTGCCCGCCGGAGCTGCGCGAGGCGCCGTTTCGCGGCGAGCCGCCGGACCTGGTGGAGGTGGCCGACATCCGCGGCGACCTGCACTGCCACACGACGTGGTCGGACGGAAGGGCGAGCGTCGAGGAGATGGGTCGCGCCGCCCGCGCGCGGGGCTACGAGTACCTCGCGATCTGCGACCACACGCCGGCCGTCGGCGCCGTCCAGGGGCTCACGGCCGACGACGTGCGCCGGCAGGCGGAGGAGATCGCGGCGGCCAACGAGCTGTTGGCGCCGTTCCGCGTGCTGCGCGGGATCGAGTGCGACATCCTCGCCGACGGGCGGCTCGATCTGCCCGACGACGTGCTGGCCGAGCTCGACTGGGTGCAGGCGAGCGTGCACGGCGGACAGCGGATGCCGCGCCGCGAGATGACGAAGCGCGTCGAGGAGGCGCTGCGCAACCCCTACGTGCGCTGCCTCAGCCATCCCAAGGGCCGCCTCATCAACCGCCGGCCGGAGAACGCGCTCGACCTCGAGCGCGTGTTCGAGGTCGCGCTCGAGGAACGCGTCGCGCTCGAGGTCAACGGCCTACCCGACCGGCTCGACCTGCGCGGCGAGCACGTCCGCGACGCGCTCCGAGCCGGCGTGCAGATCGTCTGCTCGACCGACGCGCATTCAACCCGCGCACTCGAGTACATGACGCTCTCGGTGCGGACGGCCCGCCGCGGCTGGGCGAGGCCCGCGGACGTCCTCAACACTCGACCGTGGCAGTCGATCCCACGGTAGACCCGCCGCAGCTTCGAAACTCATCGCCGTCACGGCTTGACGGAGACGTACGTCGCGGCCGATCAGCGTGTAGCAACCCGGCTCGCAGTCGATGATGTAGTCGAGCGCCACCGACTCGTGGCGGTGCGGGAGTTGGACGGCGCCTTCGGGCAGCACCCCGAACATCGTCCACAGCACGTGCGTGATCGTGCGGGTGTGCTCGAACGCGCGGTTCGCCAGCAGCACGCTCACGCGGCTGCGGCGAGCGGCCACCGGGTCCTGCTCGATCTCGCGCAGCGCCGCGACGGCCTGCTCGCGCGGGTACAGCGTGGGCTCGAACCGCGGCTCGCCGGCGGTCGCGCCGAGATAGCGCAGCAGCGGCGCGTCGTGCACCCAGTAGAACGCCGCGTCGGTCTCCGCCCAGTGCGATGCCGCGCCGCCCGCCGGGAGCGCGAAGAAGTCGCCCTCGTCCCAGTGCAGGTCGCGGTCGCCGAGCCGGGTGCGGCCGCGACCGCGGATCACGTAGTACACCTCCGACGTCGCGTTCGCATCCGTCTCGACGGGCTCGTCCGGTCGGATGCAGACGTAGCTCGCGCACAGCGACGGGCTGGTGGCCGGACCGTCGACTTGCAGGTCCGAGCTGAGGTCGAACGGGACGATCCGCGACGGCCCCGGCTCGTGCAGCCGGCCCGGAAACGAGGCCAGCGGCACCTTGGTGATCAGGCCGGCTCCGAGCGGGTTGGCGGCCTTCGTGTACTCGAAGTACTGGGCATCCTGCGTCCAGTCTGCCTGTGTCCGGGTCATGGATGCGACCGTACGTCGCGCTCGCCCGGCGCGACCAGGGTCCGGCCGCAGCCCGACCCGTTCGTGCCGTCTCCGTGCCCGGGCCCCGATGGGCCTGGACGGTCATACGAATGACCTACCATGCTCGGCATGGCTATGCCCGACCACGCCCCGCCCGCCCCGGGCCCGTATCTGCAGACCGTCTCGGGCCGCTGGGTGAACCCGTTCGACCCCGATCCCGCGCAGCTCGACGCCGGTGACATCGCCCGTGCGCTCGCCAACCAGTGCCGGTTCGGCGGCCACAGCCGCGTCTTCTACTCCGTCGCGCAGCACAGCGTGATCGTGTCGCGCCTGGTCGAGGAGCGCGGCGGCGACGCCGAGGACGTGTTCGCCGCCCTCATGCACGACGCCGCCGAGGCGTACCTGGGCGACATGCCGCACCCGCTCAAGCACCGCAGCCCGCTCGGCGCCGCGTTCAAGGAGGCCGAGGTCCACCTCGAGCAGGCGATCCGCGACCGCTTCGGCATCAAGCCGGGCGTCCCCGCGATCAAGCAGGCCGACCGCGCCCTCCTGGCCACCGAACGGCGCGCGTTCAGCGCCGAGACCTGGCACTGGCCCGAGCTCGACGGCGTCGAGCCGCTCGATCTGGAGCTGACCGCGTGGTCGCCCGACAAGGCGGCCGACGAGTTCGCGAGGCGCTACGCCGAGCTGGAAGCCAGGCGCTGAGCGCGGCGCCTCGTACGCTCCATCGGGTGGCCGGCACCCTGAACGCGCGTGAGCTGCACAAGGCGCATGGGGCCGCCACGATCCTCGCCGGCGTGTCCGTCACCGTCGCGCCGGGCGACGTGCTCGGCGTCGTCGGTCCCAACGGGGCGGGAAAGTCAACGCTGCTGCGCCTCCTCGCCGGGCTCGACCGGCCCGACCGCGGTGGCGTGCAGCTCACCGCCGGGACCGCCGGCTACCTGCCGCAGGAGCCCGACCGCGCGCCCGGCGAGCGGCTGCACGACTACCTCGCGCGGCGCACCGGCGTCGCGGCCGCCGACGCGCGCGTGCAGGCCGCCGCGCACGACCTGGCATCGGAC
>DATHJG010000177.1:0-7508 GCA_035489875.1 Solirubrobacteraceae bacterium
CGTCCAGCACGCGGTCGACGTCCTCGAGGTACGGCAACTGGAGCGGCAGCGCGCCGACGGCCTCGAGCGGCCGCGCGTACGCCAGCCCCATGTAGTCGCCGTAGACCGGGAAGCCGGCGGAGACCGCGATGAGCGGCGCCCGCAAGGTCAGCTCCAGGGGTACGGCGAGTGCGACACCGGGTGCAGGTCGCCCGTCGCGAAGCGCTCGTAGCGGAACGGGTAGAGCAGCGACGAGTGCCCGCCGCGGAGCACCTCGGCGATCTCCCGCCCGACCGCGATCATCTTGTAGCCGTGGTTGGAGTCGGCCGCCACGTACACGTTCGGCGCCATGTGGTCGAAGACCGGGAAGTTGTCCGCCGTGAACGCACCCGCGCCGCCGGAGCGCACCTGCCGGTAGCGACCGCGCGCGCCCTCGAAGCGCGCCAGGCAATGCGACAGCGCCGCGCACCACAGGTCCGGGAAGCCGGGTTCCACGGTCCCGGTCGGGTACGGGTCGACCGTGAACTCCGGCCCGACGGTGAGCGGCGACGCGCCGCCCTGCACGCTCTCGCGGTCGGGCTTGAAGTACACGCCCCACGCGTCCTCGGTGATCGGCGTGCCGTCGTCGGCCCGCAGCGGCGCGTCGGAGTCCACGTGCAGGACCGGCGAGGGGGAGCCGTCGGCGGTGATGAACTCCGCCGGGTCGAAGCCGGCCTCGCCCTCCTGCAGGTACCAGTAGGTCCACATCGGCTGGTCGCGCGCGACGCCCCCGTCGGGCTGGTGGACGTCGAGCCGGTCGGGCAGCTCGAGCATCGACCAGAGCTGCGGCACCCACGGCCCGACCGCGATGACGACCTGCTCCACCGCCACGTCGCCCGCGCTCGTGTGCACGACGGTCACCGCGCCGGAGCCGTCGCGCGCGAAGCCCGTCACCTCGACGCCCTCGACGATCTCCGCGCCGGCCGCGCGCGCCTTGTCCGCCAGGCCGAGCATCGACTCGCGGTTGAACGCGAACCCGCCACGATGCTCGTGCAGGCACACGGTCAGGCCCTGCGCGCGCCAGTCGGGGTACAGCGCGCGCATGTGCGCCGCGACCGCCGCCTCGCCGGTGATCAGCTCGGAGTCGTAGCCGATCCGCTGGTGGCGCTCGTGCACCTCGACGAGGTCGGGCTCCTGCGCGGCCGGGCCGAGCGCGACGTAGCCTGAGCCGTGGTAATGGAACGCCTCGGGGTCGGACTCCCAGATCTCCACGCACGCGGCCATCAGCTCGCTCATCGCCGGCTGGAAGTAGTTGTTGCGCACCACTCCGCACGCGATCCCGGACGCGCCGGCGGCCACGCCGGTCTTGTCCACGACCAGCACGCGCTCGCCCTTCTGGGCGAGGTGCCAGGCCGTCGAGAGACCGTGAACGCCCGCGCCGACGACCAGCACGGGGACGGACGAGGGAAGGGTCGTCATGTGTTGCCTTTCACGCAATGCCGTTGCCGAAACGAAACTCTATACAAATTCGTTCACAGCGGCTAGGCTCGCCGCCCGACTTCCCCAGCAGAGGAGCGACAAGGGAGATGACCTTGGAGGGCAACGGCAACGTGGCCATCGAGCCAGGCGTAGGACACACGTTCGGCGGAACGGTGGCGGACGTGCTGCGGTCCGTTCGGATCGCGCCGGCGCCGTCCACCTTGGAGGAGGCGCGCAGCGCCCCCGGACGCCGCGAGCGGATCGAGGCGATCACCGAGCGCATCGAGCGCGAAGGCATCAAGTACGTCTTCTTCCAGCAGGTCTCGGTCACCGGCCGCGTGATGGGCAAGGGCGTCGTCTCCACCTTCTTCCCGCAGGTCGCCGAGAAGGGCTACCAGCTCGTCTACGGCGCCACGGCCAACCTGTTCACCGACCGCTACGGCAACTACATCGGGTTCGGCCCCGAGGAGTCCGAGCTGGCCGCGATGGCCGACCTCGACACGTTCGAGGTGCTCCCGTGGGACCCGCGCGTCGCGCGCGTGTACTGCGACTGCTACGACACCGAGACCGGTGAGCTGCTCGACGCCGACCCGCGCCAGAACCTCAAGCGGATCGCGCACGACTTCGAGCAGGAGCTCGGCCTCCAGTTCCTGATCGGCATCGAGCCCGAGATGATGTGGCTCAAGAAGCCGGAGGACGGCAAGGTCCCCGAGGGCGTCACCAAGCCGTACTGCTACCACATCCACCAGTTCGAGGAACTGCGTCCGGTGCTGATGGACGTGGTCGAGTACGGCCAGGCGCTGGGGCTCGACATGAGCTACGGCGACCACGAGGACGCGCCGGGCCAGCTCGAGCTGAACTTCCGCTTCGACCGCCCCGTCCGCACGGCCGACAACATCACGACCTACCGCCAGGTCTGCGCCGCCGTCGGCCGCAAGCACGGGCTGCTGCCGACGTTCATGCCGAAGCCGTTCACCGGCGTCTCCGCGAACGGCCACCACCACCACTTCACGCTCTGCGACGCGGAGGGCAACAACGTCTTCCACGACCCGAGCGGCCCCGCGCAGCTCTCGCAGACCGCGCGCCACTTCCTCGGCGGCCTGCTGGAGCACTTCCACGCGCTGATGTGCGTGGGCAACCCGACCGTCAACTCCTACTGCCGCATGTGGGACACGGGCTTCTGGGCGCCGATCTACAAGAACTGGGGCTGGCAGAACCGCACGACGACCGTGCGCGTCGCGTCCGGCGGCCGGTTCGAGTACCGCGGCGTGGACTCCTCCTCCAACCCGTACCTGACGACCGCCGCGCTGCTCGTGGCGGGGCTCGACGGCATCCGCAACGAGATCGACCCCGGCGAGCCGCAGCAGGGCAACACGTACGACCTGCTCCAGGCCGGCGTGGAGATCGAGAAGGTCCCGGACTCGCTCGGCGCCGCGCTCGAGGCGCTCGCCGCCGACGACCTGGTCAAGAGCGCGATGCCCGGCCGCCTGTACCAGGTGTTCAACCACTACAAGCGCGACGAGTGGGAGCGCTACCTGGCGGCCGTCACCGACTGGGAGCGCGACGAGTACCTCGAGGTCCTCCCGTAGATGTGCGGCATCGCAGGCATCATCAGTCGGAACGGCGAGCGGCAGATCGGGTCGGAGATGACCCGGATGCTCCAGTCGATGAAGCACCGCGGGCCTGACTCGACCGGCTACGCGCTCTACGGCGCGCCGTCCCCGGACTGGGTGATGCGCGTGAAGCTGGCCGACGCGAACACGCCGCGCGACTACGAGTTCGCCGACCGCCTGCTGCGCCACAAGGCCGAGATCGAGCGGCGCCTCGCGCACCTCGGGGCGACGGTGCACTCGATCGACGACGCGACGGAGTACGCGTTCGAGGCGCACTTCTCCTACGACGGCGACCTCAAGGCACTCGCCGACCGGGTCGAGGACGTCCGCGGCGCCGAGGTGCTCTCGCTCGGGCACTCGCTGCAGATCGTCAAGGACCTCGGGGACGCCGAGTCGGTGTCGGACCGCTACAACCTCGGCAAGCTCGGCGGCTCGCACGCGATCGGGCACGTCCGGATGGCGACCGAGTCCGACGTCGACATCTCGGGCGCGCACCCGTACTGGGCGTATCCGTTCTCCGACATCGCGGTCGTCCACAACGGGCAGCTCACGAACTACCACCAGTGGAAGCGCCGCCTGGAGCGCTCCGGCCACCGCTTCCAGTCCGAGTGCGACTCGGAGATCATCGCCGTCTACCTGGCCGAGCAGATGGCCGAGGGCGCCGACCTCGAGGCGGCGATGCGCCAGAGCCTCGAGGAGCTCGACGGCGTGTTCACGTACATCTGCGTGACCGCGGACGCGCTCGGCATGGCGAAGGACGAGCTGGCCGCCAAGCCGCTCGTGCTCTACGAGGCCGACGACCTGGTCGCGCTCGCATCCGAGGAGATCGCGATCCGCGCGGTCGTGGACCATGAGATCGATACGTACGACCCGTTCGAGGGTGAGGTGATGGTGTGGCAACGCTGACCTACGACGCCCGCGGCCTGGTCGAGGTCGACGGCACGCCGCCGGGCAACGCGGAGATCGACGGCGACCGGGCCGAGTTCGACGCGCGCGACCTGACGACGCGCAAGATCAACGCCGAGCTGCGCCGGCTCGTCTACCGGGAGGGGATCGCCGACGTCACGATCCGCAACCCGGGCGCGCGCCACTCGCTCGGCGTCGGGATCCTCCAGCGCTGCCGGATCACGTTCGACGGCTCGCTCGGCTACTTCGGGCTCGGCCTGATCGACGGGCCGGAGGTGCACGTCAAGGGCCGCGTCGGCTGGTCCGCGTGCGAGAACATGATGAGCGGCGTCGTGATCGTCGACGGCAACGCCGGCTCGCTCACGGCGGCTGCGATCCGCGGCGGCGACGTGCTCGTCCGCGGCCGCGTCGGCGCGCGCACGGGCATCGACCAGAAGGGCGGCACCGTGATCGTCCTCGGCGACGCCGGCTCGATGACCGGGTTCATGATGCAGCGCGGGCGCCAGATCCTCCTCGGCGACGTCGGCCCCGGGCTCGGCGACTCGATGTACGACGGCACGATCTACGTCGGCGGGAAGGTGAAGGCGCTCGGCGTCGACTGCGTCCCCGGCGAGTGGACCGCGGCCGACACGGAGTTCATCGAGCGCAAGTTCTCGATCTACGGGCTCGGCTCGCCGCCCGAGCTGCAGAAGTTCGTCTGCGGCAAGCAGCTCTACAACTACGACAACCTCGAGCCGTCCGAGCGCAAGCTCGTTCTGTAGGCGAGGGAGGCAGGCATGGCTGACGAGACGGCGCCCTCAGAGCGCACGGTGCTCGGGCGCTCGAAGATCTTCACGCCCGAGGTCATCAACGACATCCACATGAAGGCCGAGCTCGGCCGCTACCGGATGCGCGGCTTCTCGATGTTCAAGAAGATCCCGCACTGGGACGAGCTGGTCTTCCTTCCCGGCACGCTCACGCGCTTCGTGATCGAGGGCTACCGGGAGAAGTGCGAGACCAAGACGATCCTCGGCGGGCGCTTCGCGCAGAAGCCGATCGAGCTCGACATCCCGGTCTACATCACGGGGATGAGCTTCGGCGCGCTGTCGCTCGAGGCCAAGATGGCGCTCGCCAAGGGCGCGTCGATGGCCGGCACCGCGACGTGCTCCGGCGAGGGCGGGATGATCCCGCCCGAGCGCGACCTGTCGACCAAGTGGTACTACCAGGTCATCCAGAGCCGGTACGGGTTCAACCCGCACCACCTGATGCTCGCCGACGCGATCGAGTTCTTCATCGGCCAGGGCTGCAAGGTCGGGCTCGGCGGCCACCTGATGGGCCAGAAGGTGACCGAGCAGGTCGCGGAGATGCGCTCGCTGCCGGCTGGCATCGACCAGCGCTCGCCGGCGCGGCACCCCGACTGGCTCGGGCCGGACGACCTGTCGCTGAAGATCCAGGAGATCCGCGAGGCGACCGACTACCAGGTCCCGATCCAGCTCAAGCTGGGCGCCGCGCGCGTGTACGACGACGTGCGCATGGCGGCCAAGTGCGGGCCGGACATCATCTACCTCGACGGCGCGGAGGGCGGCACCGGCGCCGGCCCGCACCTCGCCACCGAGGAGACCGGCATCCCGCTGATGGCGGCGATCCCGGAGGCGCGGCGCGCGCTGGAGGACGTCGGGCTCGCGGACGAGATCGACCTCGTGGTCGCCGGCGGCATCCGCAACGGCGGCGACATCGCCAAGTGCATCGCGCTGGGCGCCAAGGCGGTGGCGATCGGCCACTCCGCCCTGATGGCGCTCAACTGCAACAAGGAGATCCCCGGCGTCACCGACTACGAGGGCACGATCGGCGTCCCCGCCGGCCAGTGCTACCACTGCCACACGGGGCGCTGCCCGGTCGGGATCACCACGCAGGATCCCGAGCTGCGCAAGCGGCTCAACGTGGAGGACGCCGCCGACCGCGTCTACAACTTCCTCCACACGCTCACGATGGAGGTCCAGCTCATCGCGCGCGCGTGCGGGAAGACGAACGTCCACTCGCTCGAGCCCGAGGACCTCGCGGCGCTGACCGTCGAGGCGGCGGCGATGGCGAAGGTGCCGCTGACCGGCACCGACTACATCCCGGGCGTGACCGAGGAGCGGTCGCTGGCGCGGATCGAGCGGCTGCTGGAGCGCCACCTGGAGAACCCGATCGACAGCTACGTGCAGAACGGCCACGGGGAGGCGCTGACATGAGCGGGCGCGACGAACCCGAGAAGATCTTCTCGATCGACGCCGAGTACCTGTCCGGCCGGCGCTTCCCGTACCAGGAGGACATCTCGCTGGTGGAGGACGTGGACCTGCTGGCGGCGACGCCCGGCGCGGACATCAACTGGCTCGAGGACATCACGCTGCTGGTCGAGGACGGCGTGCCGGCGGTGTTCGACCGCTACTCCAACTCGTTCCTGAAGATCTACTTCGACATCCCGCCGGGGCGCGAGGACGAGATCGCCCGCAAGGTGCTGATCCGCCACCTGCAGTCGGGCAACTCCTACGGGATCGTGCTCAAGGAGCAGCACGCGAAGTTCCCGCAGCCGGAGCTCGGGTCGTGGGTCGAGGGATCCAAGACCGTCGGGACCGACTGGAAGCCGCCGGTGCTCGAGGGCTGGGAGGCGCCGGCCGGCCACTAGCTTCGGCGGCGCCATGGCCGTCACGCTCACCCAGCTCGCGGCGTTCCTGACCGTGGTGCGCCGCGGGTCGGTCACCGCCGCCGCGGAGGAGCTGTTCGTCACCCAGCCGTCGGTCTCGGCGGCCGTGGCGGCGCTCGAGCGCGAGCTGGGAGTGAAGCTGCTCGAGCGCGACGGCCGCGGGCTGCGGCCGACGAGCGCCGGCGAGGCGTTCACCCCCTACGCCGCGCATGTGCTCGGGCTGCTGGAAGAGGGCGGCCGCGCGGCGCGCGAGGCGGGTGAGGGCGGACGGTCGACGCTGCGCATCAGCGCGGTGACGTCGGCGGGCGACCACGTCGTGCCGCCGCTGATCCGGGCGTTCCACGACGCGCATCCCGAGCTCGACATCGACCTGCACATCGGCAACCGGCGCGAGGTGTTCGCGGGGCTGCTCGACCACCGCGCCGACGTCGCGATCACCGGGCGCGTGCCCGACGACGAGCGGCTCCTGGGCGAGGCGTTCGCCGTCAACGAGATCGTGCTCGTCACCGCGCCGGACGATCCGCTGGCGAAGCGGCGCTGGGTGGCGGTGGAGGAGCTGGCCGGGCGGCCCTGGCTGCTGCGCGAGCCGGGGTCGGGCTCGCGGGCGATGGCGGAGGAGTGGCTGCGCCTCCGCGGGCTCGTGCCGCCCGTGCTCACGCTCGGGTCCAACACGGCGGTGCGCGAGGCGGCGCGCGCGGGGCTCGGTCTCGGGCTCGTGTCGCGGACGTCGGCGGCGCTCGAGCTGCGGATGGGGCTGCTGGGCACGATCCGGCCGCGCGGCGGGCTGCCGCAGCGGCAGTGGTTCGTCGTGCGCTCGACGGTCGGCCCCGCGCGGCCGCCGGCCGAGGCGTTCGTCGCGTTCCTGGCGTCCGCGGCCGCGCGGCAGG
>DATHJG010000178.1:0-2104 GCA_035489875.1 Solirubrobacteraceae bacterium
AGGAGCTCCACCTGTGGGTCACTCCCCTGCCCGCTGGTCAGGCCGACGCCCATCTCGATCCCGAGCTCGACGCGGTCGATCGTCGCCCACGCGTTCTCCGCGCCGAGATACGGCGCCCGGCGCACGGCGCGCAAGATCGCCCCGTCGTTGTCGTAGGTGTCGAGGTCGAGCGCCCAGATCGCGCCGCTGTCGCGCGAGCCGACGACGTGCACCTGGCCGACGTACGCATGCCCGCGCACCCGCCACAGCTCTTCGCGGCCGAGCGTCGCATTCCAGTCCGATCGCTGATGCCACTGCCCCTGCTCGGTCTCGTCGATGACGTAGGTCTCGCCGGCGGCGCCGGCCGACGGACACGTCAGGCAGTAGAAGAGGTGCCCGTCCTGCTCGTAGGTCAGCGCTTCGGCATCGGTGAGCGTCCGCGCCTGCCCGAGCTTGAGTTCGATCGCGTGCGTCGAGATGCGCGTCCCCGCGTAGTTGTCGAGCCGATACACGACGGCGCCGCCGATTTTCGAGCGCCCGACCCAGCGGATCGTCGACACGCCCACACTGATCGTCCACGCGCCGGCGCAGCCGATCTGAAACAAGCTGCCCTTGATCGGTTGGAACGGGTTGTCGGCGTCGCCGACGTCCTCGTAGGCTTCGCTCGTTTCGGAACCGAAGAGCCAGACGCGGTTATTCGCGCAGATCATCCCCACGCTGCGGTCACTCGCGGTCGAGCGCGTGAAGAAATCGAGGGCGTCCCACACCAAGCCGTTCTCGATCGCGGAGAACCAGGTGAGGAGGCTGTCCCGCTCGCTCAGGAGGAAGTAGCCGTCGAGAAAGCCGACCATCACCGGCGTGCGCGTCATCGGCAGCACGACCGCCGCGCTGAGCACGTTGGTGAGGAGGTCGAGGATCTTCAGCTCGCCGCCGCCCACGATCGCGAGTTGCTGGCCGCCGTCGCCGTTGCTCGCATACGAGACCGGCGCGCCGTCGTTGATGATCGTGCCGCGGGCGGTCGCCGTGGCCAGGCCGGTGATCGCATCGAACGTCAACTCCGAGAGCTGGTCACCAACGACGGTCCAGGTGCGGCCGTCCTCCGTAAATTTGCCGCGGCAGCCACTCGCCGCGACCGTGCCGAGCGGGCGGCGGCCAGGCGTGCCGTTCAGGTACGCGTGCGTCGCGGCGTCCGGGCTTTCGACCGTCGAGCGATACAGGTTCACGGTGCGCGCCGCGTCCATCGACCGCGATCGCTCGGTGTTCGAGCCGCCACAGAACGCCGCAAAGAGCGGCACTAGAAATTCCCTTCGACGAAATCCCGGATGGTCACCCAGACGTCCGCTTCGGCGAGCGCGGCGGCGACCTTTTGCGGCGTGGTCAGCGCGTTCCACGCCGGAATCCCGCGCGCGCGGACGATCATCGCCATCGTCGCGAGCACGTCTTTCTGCCGGCTGGTCAGCGCGAACTGCGCCGTGCGTTGCGCCGCCTCCGCGGCCGCGATCTGCGCCGGCGTGACGGCCGCGAGCTCCGCGGGCGTCGGTTGGACGCCGAGCGCGACGACGTCCCACCGCGTGAGGCGCGGGCCTTGGCCGTCGGCGTTGTCGGTGATCTCGTAGTCGCGCAGCGGGACCCCGACCTTGCCGCGCGCGGTCAGGAGCGCTTGGACCTGGGCGTTCATGGTCAGGCCACCTTCCGCACGGTGAGCGTGGTGGAGTTGGACCGGGTGGCGTTGCCGACCTGGAGCGCGCCGCCGGCATTCTGATAGGCGGTGAGCTCGACGTAGTCGGTCGCGACGAGCGCGACCTCGATCGTCGGCGTCACGATCCCTTGGTTGGCGAGACTGCCGTTCGACGAAAACCCGACCTCGACCTGCGCGAGGTTCGTCGTGCCGTTCTTCCGGATCGCGAGCCGGCGCAAGCCGGTGACGTTGTAGGCGATCTCCGCGAAGCCCGTGATCTTGAAGAACCCGTCGGCGCCGGCCGGGATCGTCACGCGGGAGTTGTTCGTGACCAGGTCGTGCATCGCCTGCACGTCGACGTCCTCGCTGTTCAGCAGCAGCGCGGTCACCGTCGCGTCAGCGAGCGACTGCGTCGTGTTGTGATAGGCGACGCAGCGCGGCTGCAGG
>DATHJG010000179.1:0-2515 GCA_035489875.1 Solirubrobacteraceae bacterium
TCCTCGTCGACCTTGCCGGCGACCGCAGCCGGCGCGACGTCGCGCTGCACGGCGGCCGCGGCGGCGGGCGCAGGCGGCGCCGGGGCGGCCCCGAGCGGGGCGCCGAGGTCGCCGAACACCTGCTCGTAGAAGCCGTGCTCCCCTTGCAGGTACGCCTCGACCACCTGGAGGAACTGGCCGGACTCGGCGCCCTGGATGACGCGATGGTCGTACGTCGACGTCATCGTCATCACCTTCTCGGCGCCGATCATGGCGCCGACCGCGGCGAGGCCGGGCGGGTACCCGATCGCGCCGGTGGCGACGATCGTGCCCTGGCCCTTCATCAGCCGCGGCACGGAGGCGATCGTGCCGATGCCGCCGGGGTTGGTGAGCGAGACGTTCGCGCCCTGCAGGTCGTCGGCGGTGAGCTTGTTCTCGCGCGCCCTGGCGATCAGGTCGCCGAACGCGTCCAGGAACTGCGGGAACGAGAGCCGGCCCGCGTCGCGGATGACCGGGACCATCAACGTGCGCCCGCCGTCCTTGCGCTCGACGTCGACCGCGATGCCGAGGTTGCAGGCGCCGTCGTCGATCATGTGCGGCTTGCCGTCGATCGCGTCGAAGTGGTGCGCCATGACCGGCATCTGCTCGGTCGCCGCGCGCGCGATCGCATAGGCGATCAGGTGCGTGAACGAGACCTTGTGGCCGGCTTCCTTGAGCTGCTTGCGGCGCGCGTCGAGCGTGGTGACCGCGAGCGTGCGGAACGACGTCGCGGTGGGGACCTCGCGCGACTCGTCCATGTAGCGCGCGAGCATCGCCGAGGCGCCCTTGATGAGCGTCGCGCCCGCGGGCTTGGGCGCGGTCGCCACGGCGCCGTTGCCGCCGTCGACCGCGGCGAGCACGTCCTCCTTGCCGATCCGGCCGGCGGGGCCGCTGCCGTGCACGTCGGAGAGATCGATGCCGTGCGCGGCCGCGACGCGCTTGGCGACCGGCGTGATCCTCGAGCCGTCGGGGATCTCGACCGGAGCGGTCCGGACCGGCTCGGGCGCCGGCGCCGCGCGGCGCTCGGTCGCTTCGGTCGCTTCGGTCGCGGTCATGCGGCCGATCACCTGGCCGACCGTCACGGTCTCGCCGGCGTCGGCGAGGATCTCCGTCACGGTGCCCGAGGCCGGAGCCGGAACCTCGGCGTCCACCTTGTCGGTGGAGATCTCGACGATCGTCGCGTCGGCGTCGACCGACTCGCCGACCTGCTTGGCCCACTCGAGCACGACGCCCTCGGCGACCGACTCGCCCATCGCCGGCATCACGATGTCGACGACCGCCTCGGCCGCTTCCGGCTCGGCCGGGGCCGCGGGTATCGGCGGGTGGGCGCCGTTCCCGGGCGCGATCTCAGCCAGCAGGGCGCCGACGTGGATCGTGTCGCCCTCGGCCGCGTAGACCTTCACGACGGTGCCGTCGACGGGTGCGGGAACCTCGGCGTCGACCTTGTCCGTCGATATCTCGACGAGCGTCTCGTCCGCCGAGACGGAGTCCCCCTCCGCCTTGTGCCATTCCAGCACGGTGCCCTCGCTGACCGAGTCACCCATTGCCGGCATGACGACTTCAACCGTCGTCGTATTGATTGCCATTGATACCGAGTCAGACCTTATCGTGTCGCCGGCGCTCTCCGTCGGCGTTCCTCGATGATGAAACCCGCGCTGCCGGCAAACGGACCGACGCCGCCGATGATCGCGACGCTCACGCCGAGCCAGAGCGGGAGCACGCGGCGCCGGACGGCGTCGATGCAGAGCAGCGACATCGCGATCCAGCCGATCCCGTGCGCCCAGCCGAAGACCAGCTCCGCCGACTTCAGCCCGGGGACCAGCCAGACGGTCAGCAGCGTGAGGTAGATCGCCGAGTGGGTGAACGAGAGCAGCTTGAGCTGCTGGAACGTCACCGCCCGGCCTCCAGCAGGAGCGCCATGCGGCGCAGCTGCGCGCCCGCCTCCTCCGGCCACGCGGCCGGGTCCGCGGGCCACCAGGCGTGCTCGTCGTGCTCGGGGTCGCGCGTGACCTCCGCGCCCTCGGGCAGCCACGCCTGGCCGATCAGCATCGCCATCCGGTTCGGCAGGCAGACGAGCGCCTCGACGCTGAGCCGCTCCGGCACCACCGACCACTCCTCCTCCAGCTCGCGCGCGAGCGCGAGCACGGGGTCCTCGCCGACCTCGACCGCCCCGCCCGCGCCGAGCGCCCAGCGGCCGGCCCACGACGCGACCCAGTCCGCGCGCCGGCCGGCGAGCCAGCGCCCGTCGGCGGCGCGCGCCGCGCAGAGCACCGAGAGCGAGCCGAGCGCGTCCTCGCCGAGGAGCCGCAGCGCCCAGCGCATCGGCTGCAGCTCGACGGTCAGGACGCCGTCGCCGGACTCGAACGCCGCCAGGCGCGCCGCCAGGCCGTCGTGCGACGGCGAGCCGCGGTCGTGGAGTGCGGCGATCGCCGCGTCGGCCTGCGCGGCCAGCGCCGGATCGGGCTCGAACCGGTCGTCGCGCCAGCGCGTGGCGACC
>DATHJG010000180.1:0-2766 GCA_035489875.1 Solirubrobacteraceae bacterium
GCAGCGCGGCCTGCAGCTCGTCCAGGCGCGAGTTGTAGCCGACCAGCTCGAACGAGACCTTGTCGCGCGAGCCGTGGAAGCGCAGCATCGCGATCCGGTCGGCGAGCCCGGCGTCGGGGGCGGCGACCGCGCCGCCGTCCCCGAACGCGCCGAGGTTCTTCGACGGGAAGAACGAGAACGTCGCGGCGGTCCCGAGCGCGCCCGCGTGGCGGCCGTCCGCGGTCCGCGAGCCGAGCGCCTGGGCGGCGTCCTCGAGCACGGGCACGCCGAGCGCGGCGATCTCGTCGACCGGCGCGACGTTGCCGAAGAGGTGCACGACCATCACGACCTTCGTCTCCGGCGTGAGCGCCGCGCGCACCGTGTCGGCCGTGACGCAGAAGTGCTCCGGGTCGACGTCGCAGAACACCGGGTTCGCGCCGGTCAGCGCGATCGCCTCGGCCGAGGCGTAGAACGTGAACGACGGCACGACGACGTCGTCGCCCGGCCCGACGCCGAGCGCGCGCAGCACGAGCACGAGCGCGTCGGTGCCGTTGGCGACGCCGAGCACGTGCGGCGACCCGAGGCGCCCGGCCAGCTCGCGCTCGAACGCCGCCACCTCCGGCCCGAGGATGTAGCGGCCGGCCTCGAGCACCTCGGCGGCCTTCGCGTTCAGCGCGTCGCGCAGCGGAGCGAGCGGCGTCTTGGTGTCGAAGAGCGGGACGGCCATTCGCGCGGGAACCCTAGAACACCCGTACTCTTCGGCGCCCGCCCATGTTCACCTCGCAATCGCTGCGTGCAGTCGTCCCGCCAGGTGCGCTCACGGTCCACGAGCAGCGGCTCGACGACGTCGTCCGCGCGCTCGACGTGCGCGGCACGCTCGACGCGACGACGATGGGCGAGCTGACCCGCCGGATCGACGCCGGGCTCGCCGGCGGCGTGCGCTGGCTGATCGTCGACATCGCCGGGGTGGTCGCCGTGGCGGACGCCGCGCTCGACGCGCTCGTGACCGCCGCGCGGGAGCTGCGCGCGCGCAAGCGCGAGCTGATCGTCGCCGGCGCGCCGGGCGACGTGGCGCAGCGGCTCGCCGGGCTGGGGGTCGCCCACCGGCCCGCGCAGGCGGCCGGCGTCGACCAGGCGATCATGATCCTCAAGCTGCTGCGGCCGAAGCCCGACATCCGGCGCCCGCAGCCGCGCGCCAAGCAGCGCATCACGTCGCTCACGCTGCCGCGCCTCGACCCGCCGACGTAGCGTCGGTCGGTCGACCGACCGCGAGGTCCGTCCGACGATCACCCGTGCGGCCGATGGCGCGGCCGATGGCCGGCGGCGACGCTCAGGGGTGGCCGGCGTGGCGCAGCGGGCGCCGCGAGGCCGCCACGAAAAGCGAAAGGAGGGGTCATGGCCATCGACGTCGAGCGAGAGTCCATGGCGTACTCGATCCAGGACGACCCGATGCGGGCCTTCGGCAGCCCGCAGAACGGGAGCCGGCCGGTTGCGCAGATCGGCGACCCCGCACCGCTCGGGCTCGCCGCGCTCGGGCTCACCCTGATGGTGTTCAGCATGTTCAACGCCGGGCTGCTCGCCAATTCGGGCCGCCCGGTGGTGCTCGGGATGGCGCTCGCTTACGGCGGCCTCGCGCAGCTCCTCGCCGGGATGTGGGAGCTGCGGCGCGGCAACAGCTTCGGCGCGCTGGCGTTCGCGTCCTACGGCGCGTTCTGGCTCTCGTACTGGCTGCTGCAGCAGTTCTTCCTGACGGACATCCCGGCCCGCGAGCGCGGCAGCGCGCTCGGGCTCTACTTCATCGCGTGGGCGATCTTCACGGGCCTGCTGTGGGTGGCCTCGACGCGCACGACGGCCGTGGTCAGCGTGATGCTGCTCGCGCTCGCCGTGTCGTTCCTGCTGCTCGGGATCGGCGAAGCCGGCACGCACGGCCAGCTCATCAAGATCGGCGGCTGGTTCGGGCTGGCCGCGACCGCAGCCGCGCTCTACGGCGCGTTCGCGGGCGCGATCAACAGCACGTACGCACGGACGCTGCTGCCGCTGGTGCCGCTCGAGCGCCATCGGCCGGCCGGATGAGGCTCCGTCGTCCGGCGCGTCAGCCGATCGACCGATAGCGCGACGACGGCGGGAACGCGAGGGTCGATCGCGATGGGCCGTCCGGCTGATACGGAACCTCCCCGGCCCATCCCCGCAGGTACGAGCGCGGTGGTCGGCGCCCCCGACCGCCCGCTCTGCCGGGCTTCGGGCCCATCACCGGGCCTGAAGTCCGGCGCGACTTCGATCGAGCGGGGATGATCGCCGTCTCCACCGTCCACCAGCCTTCGCGCATGCGGGATGATCTGAGCATGCATCCGCCGCGCGTGCAGGTCGTGGTGGCCGACGATCACCCGCTCTTCCGCGAGGGGATCGAGCGCGCGGTCCGGGAGCGGCCCGACCTCGAGCTCGTCGGGTCCGCGGCGGACGGCAGGGAGGCGCTCGCACGCATCCGGGAGCTGGCGCCGCGCGTCGCGGTGCTCGACCTGCGGCTCCCGGGGCTGGACGGGCTGGAGGTGCTCAACGCGGTCACGCGCGACGCGCTCCCGACGCGCGTGCTCATCCTGTCGGCGTCCGGGGACGCCGAGCTCGTCTACCGAGCCGTCCAGGGCGGCGCGGCCGGGTACTTCCGCAAGGAGGCGGACCGCCAGGCGATCCTCGACGCGATCGCGGCCGTCGCGCGCGGCGCGACCGTGATCGAGCCGGGGTTGCAGGCGGGCGTGTTCGACCAGATCCGCGCCCGGGCGGCGGGCGAGG
>DATHJG010000181.1:0-5346 GCA_035489875.1 Solirubrobacteraceae bacterium
GCTCGTCGACCTCGGACACGAGGTCGTCGTCACCGCGCACCGCCGGACCGAGGTCCCGTCGTTCCTCGCCGATCCCCGTTCTTCCCCATCCCCTCCTACATCAGCGCCGTGCTCCGCGGCGAAGAGCCGCGGCCGCTGCACGCCGACGACGGCGGTGACCACTGCTACGCACCCGACGCCGGGCGCGCGATCGCCCTCCTGACGACCGCAGAGACCCTGCGGCACGACACCTACAACGTCTCCAGCGGTCGGCCGGCCACCAACCGCGAGTTCGCGGACGCCCTGCAGGCGATCACCCCCGGCCTGCGGCTCGACCTTCTGCCCGGACGCCAGGACGGCCCCGGCGACGACCCCTACCTCGACACCACCCGGCTCACCCACGACACCGGCTTCGCGCCGGCCTTCGACGTCGCCGCGGCGGTCACCGACTACGTCGCGTGGCGTGCCGACAACCCCCGCTGAAGGAGCACTCCAATGCTTGACCCGGACGTGCGCCGCGTACTCGGCGGCGCCTCGATCGCTCACCTCGCCACCGTCCTCCCAGACGGCTCGCCCATGCCACTCCCGTCTATGTCGGCGCCCACGGCGACCGCATCGTCCTTCTTCACCGGTCCGGGCATGCGCAAAGCACGCAACCTGCGCCGCGACCCTCGGATGGCGCTGTCCATCGCGCCCGCCGACAACCCGTTCGAGCCCGTCGTCATCCGTGGGCGGGTCGCCGAATGGCTCGAAGGCGATGCCGTTTGTCGGATGGTCACCGGCGCACACACCGAACCACCCTTACCGGCTCCCCGGAGGGCCGCGAGCGCTCGTTGTTGTGACAGTGAATCCGCAATCCGGACCGCTTCCGCCGACCGTTTCAACCAGTTACGGGACCAGTTGCGGGACAGCCTTTAGGCTTGAACGACCTTGTGGCCGAGCATCACGTTGTACTTGCCGTGCATGACGTCGAGCCGGTACAGACGGGCGGGATACGCCAGCACGTCCGCGAGGAGGTCGGAGCGAAGGAAGTTGCGGCCTCCGGGCCCCATGTCGTGGGTGTGGCGGGCCTTCGCGTCCGGGAACGCTTCGAAAATTCCGAAGACGGTCTTCGAGAAGCGCAGCGCGAACCACGGGCCAGTACCCGGCTCGTCATCCACTCCAGCGTTGATGTCCTCGAGGAACTTCTTCAGCTCACCCTCCTTGCCCGGCTTCGCCTCAAGGTGGATGTAGTAAGCCTTGTGCCCAGGTGTGTCGTCTTCGCCGAGGACAACAAACCCCGGGTGCTCAGAATCGTCCGCCTTCAGATCCTGTGCCGGGTCAGGGCCGGGAACGAGTTCACCCTTGGTCGTTTCGACATCTTCGCTCATGATGATTCACTCATTTCGGTCTCGCAATAGGGTACCGGTCGGGATCATCCGCCGGCGCGTGCGACGCGTCTGCGGCGCGTCTCGTGCACAGGCTCCGTATCGGCGTCTGGCTCGGGCGAGGCGTCGACCTGAGCGCCGCCGCGGTCGGGTAGGTGCCGCCAGGCGATCAAGGCACCGAGCGCGGCCACGAGCGCGACGAGCGCCGACGCTCGCGACATCGCGTGGACGAAGGCTTCGCGGGCGGGATCTGCGACGGCGGCGCTGATCTGGACCGCGGCGCCGAGTGACTCGCGGGCGGCCGCGGCAACGGGCGCGGGGACACCCTCGGGCAGCATGTTGGCCAGCTGGGTCGCGTACAAGGACGACATGATGCTGCCGACGACCGCGACGCCGAGCGCGCCGCCGAGCTCGCGGGTGGTGTCGTTGACGGCGGACCCGGTGTTCGCGCGCTCGGGTGGGAGCGACCCCATGATCGACTCGGTCGCCGGGGCGCCCGCGAGTCCCATGCCGGCGCCCATGAGCGCGAGCGCGATTGCGAGCCGGGCGTAGCCGGTGCTCGCGGTGAGCGTGGCGGCGACCGCGAGGCCGGTCGCGAACAGCAGCATGCCGATGGTGCTGACGCGCTTGGTGCCGAAGAGCGCGACGAGCTTGGAGGACAGGGGCGCGAGCACGATCATCGCTGCTGCGTAGGGCAGGACGCGCAGGCCGGCGGCCGATGGCGAGTAACCGAGGACGAACTGCAGGTACTGCGTCGAGAGGAACAGGAACCCGAACAGGGCGAAGAACAGCACCATGATGGTGCTGCTGGCCGCGGTGAATCGCGGGTTCTGAAAGAGCCGAAGATCGAGCAGCGGGTCCGCTGCGCGTCGCTGCTGCACGACGAAGGCGCTCAGCGCGACCGCGGCGAATCCGCCGACGCCGATCACCGGGGCAGACGTCCATCCCTTCGAGGGCGCTTCGATGACGGCCCAGACGAAGGCGATGAGGCCGGCGCCGGACAGCGCGGCGCCCGTCCAGTCGATGCGCCGTGCGACCTCGTCACGCGATTCGGGGATGACCCTGCGCCCGGCGACGATCGCCAACACGCAGAGCGGGACGTTGACGATGAAGATCGACCCCCACCAGAAGCGGTCGAGCAGAAAGCCACCGACCACCGGGCCGAGCGCGACGCCGACGCCCGCCGTCGCTGCCCAGATGCCGACCGCCATCGCGCGCTCGCGCGCGTCGGTGAAGACGCTGATCAACAGGGAGAGCGTCGCCGGCATGATGAACGCGGCCCCGGCGCCCATGACGGCGCGGGCGGCGATCAGCAGATCGACTCCACCCGCGAAGGCGGCGGCCATCGAGGCGAGCCCGAACACCGCCAGTCCTGAGAGCAGCGTGCGGCGGCGCCCGAAGCGATCCCCAAGCGCGCCGGCCAACAGCAGCAGCCCTGCGAACACGAGCGTGTACGCGTCGACCACCCACTGAAGCTCGCTCACGTCGGCGTCCAGGTCTCGCACCAGGGTGGGCAGCGCGACATTGACGATGGTGTTGTCGATGACGATGGCGAGCAGGCTCATGCACAGCACGCCGAGCGCCAGCCATCGCCCGCGCGCGCCGTTCACGACGTCACCGCAGCCCGCGGCGGGGTCGACTGTGAGATACCGGCGCGTCGTTCGCGCACCAGGATGATCACGCCGAACGCGATCAGCCAGACGCTCCACAGGATGTAGCCGACGAAATTGGCGGTGTCGATCACCGGGAGATCGAGCGGCGAGAGCACGCCGACGAGGACGAGTGCTGCCGATGATGCGCCCAGCCCGACGAACCAGCGGCCGGCGAAGCGCCGACCGAGCGCGACGATGACCAGGGCCGTCCAGGTCGCGGTGAGCAGATAGCCGAGCGTCTCGCCGATGGCGGTGCCGAGGATGTCGCTCGCCGTGGTGAACGCGTCGCGGGCGCTGGCCGCGACGCCGGGGTCGCCGCTGGCCGCGTCGGACGCGTAGCCGGGCACGAGGATCGGCCAGCGCAGCAGGCCGACGACCTGCACGGCGGCCGCCGCGATCCCGACCCGCACCGCGATGCGCATGGCACGCGTCGACGAGAGCCGCCCGACGCCGATCGCGATCGGGGCGAGCAGCGCAGCCGCCAGCGCCAGGACCGCGAACCAGGCGCTGACGGCGCCCTGGTGCGCACGGAAGGAGGCGAGCACCTCGCCCGAGGGCTCTTTGAGCACGTCGGGGTAGTTGAAGATCGAGCCGAGCGCGGTGAAGCCGACGTTGGCCAAGACGGCCGCGCCGATCATCAGGGATGCGGTGAGTTTGGGGTTCATGACCCCTCCTTGCTCAGAGTCTGGTTGTGACTGGCGTCGGCGATCCAGGCGACGAGGACGCTGTCGGGGTGGTCGACGAGGTGATCGCGTGCGAGGGCATCGACGAGCTCGCCGTCGCCGCGCCGGTGCGCGGTGGCGATGGCCACGAGCTGCCGGTCGCGGGTCGTGGCGGCGATGTCCTCGGCCCGGGCCAGGAGCCCGTCGGCGTCGGGTGCGAACAGCGCCGCCGCGACGAGGATCAGCGGATCGTCGCTGGTACGTGACGCCTCGACGATCGCTGCGATCGCCGCGTGGTCGCCGACCACGAGTCGGCTGAGCAGTTGCCCGGGGTGTGCTGGAGGCATGGGACGACCGTGCCGGGCGGCCCTGACGCGGCGCTGACACCGCGCTGACACCGCCGTAGACTCGGGCGGTGTTCCAGATCTCGGTGCTGGGCCCCGTCGAGGTCAGACGCGACGGCCAGCTCCTGTCGGTGCCGGCCGGCAAGACATCGGAGGTGCTGGTGCGCCTCGCGGTCGAGGCCGGGGTGGTCGTGCGCGCCGACCGGCTCCTCGATGACCTCTGGGCCGGTGCCGTCACTCGTCGCAACACGCTCCAGTCGAAGGTCGCCAGGTTGCGCCGGGCGTTGGGCGATCGGTCGGTGATCGTCAGCGGCGACGGCGGGTACAAGCTCGCGGTCGAGCCGGATGCCGTCGACGCGCTCTGTGTACTCCGTGACGCCGCCACCGCCTCTCGGCGGCTCGACGCGGGCGACGGTCGCGGCGCCGCCGAGGTGAGCGCGGCGGCGTTGCAGCGCTACCACGGAGAGCTGTTGCCCTCGGCCGGCGACTGGGCGGCTCCGCACCGGGCACGGCTCGACGAGGCGCGCGTGAAGCTGATCGAGACCCAGTTCTCGGCACGGCTGCAACTGGGAGACGCCGCGATCGGCGAGCTGGAGGCCGCCGTGGCGAGCTACGCCTACCAGGAAGGGCTGTGGGAGCTGCTGATCACCGCCCTGTACCGGGCGGGCCGCCAGGCCGACGCGCTGGCCGCCTACCGGCGGGTCCGCACCCGGCTCGCCGACGAGCTCGGCCTCGAGCCTGGACCGCCGCTGAAGGAGCTTGAGCGCCGGATCCTCAACCACGACCCGGGACTCCGCCTCCCCGATCGCCCCGCGCAGGCCGGGAACCTGCCGTCGCTGTCGCCGGAGCTGATCGGCCGCGACGACGAGATCGCTGGTTTGTCCGAGCTGCTCGGCAGCACGCGGCTCGTCGAGGTCGTCGGGCCGGGGGGCATCGGCAAGACCGCCGTCGCGATCGCGACCGGCCGCACGCTTTCCGGCGTGCCCGGCGGTGTCTGGCTGGTCCGGCTCGAAGCCGCGCAGACGGCAGACGACGTGCTCGACACGGTGATCGCGGCGCTGAAGGTCACCGGCGGCGAGGCGGCGCTGTTCGAGCGGCTCAGGCGCACCGGCGCCGTGGTGATCCTCGACAACTGCGAGCACGTCATCGGCGCGGCCGCGGCGCTGGCCGAGCGACTCCTCGACGCAGCCCCGGGGCTTCGGATCCTCTGCACGAGCCAGGTCGCGCTCGGCATCGACGGCGACGTCGTGATCGAGCTCGCGCCGCTTTCGCTCTCCGACGCCGTGGAGCTGTTCACCCGTCGCGCCGCCCGGTCCGGCGACCGCAGCGAGGTGCACGACCT
>DATHJG010000182.1:0-5080 GCA_035489875.1 Solirubrobacteraceae bacterium
CCGGTTGCCCAAGCCGGTCAGCGCGTCGGTCTGCGCCTCCTCGCGCGACGCGCGCAGCATCGAGACGTTGTCGCGGAACGTGAGCATCGTGCGCGCCATGACCGCGAGCAGCGACGCGGCGGCGAGCCCGATCGCGACGAGATTGAGCTGGGCGACGCAGCCGTAGACGAGCAGCCCGAGGCCGGCGGAGCCGAACGCCAGCGGCAGGACGATCCGGCGCGTGCGCTCGTCTGCGGCGCCATGGGCCGCAGCGGCCCGGACGGGCTGCCAGGCGGCGCTGCCGATCAGGAGCAGGCCGAGCCACCAGCCGGCATCGAACCACGCGCCCGGCGCGTAGGTGCCGTTCGCGTTGCCGACGAGGTAGAGCGAGTCCGCCAGCCAGAACGCGGCCGTGCCGGCGAACAACAGCACCCATCCGCGGTCGAGCTGCCAGCCGGTGCCGGCCAGCGCGCCGACGATCACGCCGAGCAGCACGAGGTCCGCCAGCGGGTACGCGAGGTTGACGGCGACCTCCAGCGTCTGGCCCGAGGCACTGTCGTGCACCGTCTGGAACACGAGCGCGGCGCTGGCGGCCGAGACGGCGAGCGCCGCGGTGATCCCGTCCGCCCACAGCGTGCCGGGCACGTCGCGCGTGCGGCTGCGCAGCAACGCGAGGACACCGACGAGCATGAACGGCGGGAACAGCAGGTAGCCGGCGTCGGCGGGCGACGGGATCGCGATCTCGTCCGCGGTCCACAGCACGGCCGTGTAGTAGATCTCGCCGAACGTCCACGCGGCGACGCCGGCGCCGATCAGCAGCCAGGCGCGGCGCTCGCGCCGGCCGGGCGACGCGATTCCCGCCCACAAGCACAGCGCCGTGGCGGCGAGCAGCACGCCGTCGTGGGCGAAGCGGCTGAACAGCGGGCCGGCGTCGAGCTCGGGCGCGAGCACGACATGGGCCTGCCACATGACCAGCCACGTGGCCACGGTCAGCCAGATGCCGCACCGGACGGCGCGTCCACGCGCGCGATGGTTCACACGGCGATTGTCGACCTCGCGCGCGACCGGCTTGAGAGTCCGTTTCAGAAAGACCGTGCGTCGGTATCCGGCGTGCGGGACTTCTGAAACGGGCTCTGAGTGGGGGGCCGGCGTTCAGCGCAGAAACGGCGGGATGTCGATCTCGTCGTCGCTGATCTCGAGCGAGGACCGCTGGCGCTCGTCGATGCGCGGGCCGCGGTCGACCGGGCCACGCGGGCGGTCGGAGCGGCCGAACGTGGTGTAGCCGGTGTCCTGGCGCTTGTCGAAGCCGGTCGCGATCAGCGTGACGCGGATCTCGTCGCCCATGCCCTCGTCGATCACGGCGCCGAAGATGATGTTCGAGTTCGAGTCGGCGGCGGAGTGGATGATCTCGGCCGCCTCGTTGACCTCGAACAGCCCGAGGTCCTTGCCGCCGGTGATGTTCAGCAGGACGCCGGTGGCGCCCTCCACGGACTCCTCCAGCAGCGGCGAGGAGATCGCGGCCTTGGCCGCCTCGGACGCGCGCGACTCGCCGCTCGCGGTGCCGATGCCCATCAGCGCCGATCCGGCGTCGTGCATGATCGTGCGCACGTCGGCGAAGTCGAGGTTGATCAGGCCGGGGATCGTGATCAGGTCGGTGATGCCCTGGACGCCCTGGCGCAGGACGTTGTCGGCCTCGCGGAACGCGTCGAGGATGCTCGTGCGCCGTTCCACGATCGACAGCAGCCGCTCGTTGGGGATCACGATCAGCGTGTCGACCATCTCGCGCAGGCGGTCGATGCCCTCCTGCGACTGACGCGCGCGCTGCGCGCCCTCGAAGCCGAACGGGCGCGTGACGACGCCGACCGTCAGCGCGCCGATCTCGTTCTTGGCGATCTCGGCGATCACCGGCGCGGCGCCGGTGCCCGTCCCGCCGCCCTCGCCGGCCGTGACGAACACCATGTCGGCGCCCTTGAGCGCCTCCTTGATGTCGTCGCGCGACTCGGCCGCGGCACCCTGCCCGACCTGCGGGTTGGCGCCCGCGCCGAGGCCCTTCGTGAGGTTGTGACCGATGTTCAGCTTGATGTCGGCGTCCGTCATCTGGAGCGCCTGGGCATCGGTGTTGCAGGCGATGAACTCCACCCCGGACAGGCCGGCGTCGATCATCCGGTTGACGGCATTGGTACCACCGCCGCCGACACCGACGACCTTGATCACTGCGAGATAGCTGCCTGCTTCCATAAGAGTTCTGTCCGGACCTCGAGTTAGAGTCGAGCGTTTTGATGCGCTCGCATAGGGCGCGGATTCCAGCACGTTACGGGGATTTCCTCCCCGATGTCAAAGTGGTGGAACACCGGCAAGATCGCTTGCAGATCGAGAACGTCTCGACCCGAGGTCGAGAGTAGGGCCATTCTCAGCCTACGGTTGAGGGTCTGATGGTAGAACGGTCGGCGTGGCGGTCGGCTCGGGCGTGACCGGCCCGACACCGCCCGCGGCGACGAGCTTGGGCACGCGGAGGTCGAGGTAGGTGGCGCCCGCGGAGGACTCCTCGCCGAGCACGCGGGCGGCGGCGACCCACTTCGCGCGGGCGTCGCCGGCGCTGCCGAAGACGAGCTCCGGGCCGTCGCGCAGCTCGAGCGAGATCCCGTCCTCGCCCCAGAAGAGGCGCTCGGATCGTGCGCGCAGCTCGGGCGGCGCGGCGGCGGCGACCTTCAGCGCGGCGAGCGCGCGGCGATCCTGGACGCGGCCGTCGCGCGGCGGCGCCTTGCTCGTCACGATCGGCAAATCCTTCGCCCGGACGCCGTCGAGCAGCAGCCCGCCGCCGGTGGCCGGCACGCGGCTCCCGCCGGTCCCGACGGTCGCGACCGGGTCGTGCTCGATCACCTCGATGCGCAGGTCGTGCGGGAAGTCGCCGCGGACGCGCAGGTCGGCGACCGACGCGAACGGCTCGACCGCCGCGTGCAGCGCCTGCTCGTCGACGCGCAGCGTGCTCATGCCGCGAGCGGCCGACTCGATCGCGGCGCGGACCTCCGCGTCCTCCGAGCTCGTGCTCCCGGTGATCGCGACGTGCTCGACCGCGGCGAACGACGAGTCGCGGAACCACAGCCACCCCAGCGCGAGCCCGGTCAGGGTGAGGAGGAGGCCTGCGAGCACGCGCCAGGGCAGCCGGTGGATGCGGGCCATCGTGGGGGTGTTTCGCCGCGCGCGGCGCGGGTCCTACCGCGGGGCGGTCTCCGTCGGGTGTGCAGACGGGCGCCGGCGAACGTCAACGGCGGGCATCGAGGGGGAGGGTCGGGTGTGTGCTCCCGCTCGCGAGGCAGTTTCGCCGGACGATTTGCACGTTGAGCATCTCTGTGATGGTCAACGTGCAAATCGCTCCGCCAATGTCACGCTGACCCCAATAATCGGGGTCAAGGCGACAACCGCGGTTCCGCGGAACCGCAGCCCACTCCGGACCTGCCCTCAATGCGGCCGTTGACGTTCGCCGACCCCGCCACGAACGCCGGCGGAGGCTCAGGCGACGAGCGCGCGCCCGAGCGCGTCGACGTCGCCCGCGCCGAGCGTGAGCACGAGGTCGCCGTCCCGTACGCGCGCGCGAACATATGCCTCGGCCTGCTCGAACCCCGGCATCCACGCGACCGCCTTTCCGCCCGCGGCGTCGGCCGCCGCCTCGGCCACGAGGAACCCCGTCACGCCCGGGAAGTCCTCGGCCCGCTCGCGCGCGGCGTAGACGTCGAGCACGACGACCTCGTCGGCTTCCGCCAGCGCCGCGCCGAACTCAGTCGCCTGACGCGCGGTGCGGGAGAACAGGTGCGGCTGGAAGACCGCGATCACGCGCCGCGGCGCGAGCGTGCGCGCCGCCTCGAGCGTCGCGGCCACTTCGGTCGGGTGGTGGGCGTAGTCGTCCACGACGAGCGCGCCCCCGGCGCTCGTCCCGAGCCGCTCGAACCGCCGTCCGGCGCCCTGGAAGTCGCGCAGCGCGGCCGCGGCCTGCGCCGGGTCCGCGCCGGCGATCCGCGCAGCGGTCAGCGCTGCCGCCGCGTTGCGCGCGTTGTGGGTGCCCGGGACGGTCAGCTCCACCGCGACGCCGTCGAGCGTGAAGCGCGAACCGCCCGGCGTCAGCTCCGGCGTCGCGTCGAACGGGACGGCGTCCGGGGCGAGCGCGAGCAGCTCCGGCCGGTCCCAGACGACCGTGGCGCGATCGGCGAGCGCGAGGAACGCGCGGAACGTCTCGTCCACGTCGCGCTGGGACGCGTACGTCGTGTGGTGGTCGAGCTCGGCGTTCGTCAGCAGCGCGATCGCCGGCGCGAGCTTGAGCAGCGAGCGGTCGGATTCGTCCGCCTCGACGACGAGCCACTCCCCCGTTCCCCAGCCGGCGTTCGAGCCCGTCGACCGCACCGCGCCGCCGACGAGGTAGCCGGGGTCCATCCCGCAGCCGCGCAGCGCGTGCACGAGCATGCTGGACGTCGTCGTCTTGCCATGCGTGCCGGTGACGGCGATCGTCGGGCGCAGCCGCGTCAGCTCGCCGAGCAGGTCGGCGCGGTGCAGCTCGCGCAGGCCGCGCTCACGGGCGGCGGCGCGCTCGGGGTTGTCGGGCGGGATCGCGCTCGACACGACGATCTCGGCGCCGTCGGGCACGTTCGCGGCGTCGTGCCCGACCTCAGGCTCGATCCCGGCGGCGCGCAGCGGACCGGCATACGGCGAGCCGGCCGCGCGGTCGGAGCCCGTGACGGACGCACCGAGCGCGTGCGCGACCAGCGCGAGGCCGCTCATCCCGGCGCCCCCGATCCCCACGAAGTGCAGCCTGCGGCCTGCCCAGTCCGTGTTCACGGCCCGTGAGGGTAGATGAGCCGGGGCGCGCTACCAGCGGTTGCCGTCGGCGTCGACCGCCGACCGGCAGAGGCCACGGCTCGCTGGCGAGCAGCCGCGCGTCATCCGGCCGGAGCCGTCGCGCGTGAGCGTGAACACCGTGTCGGAGTCGGATCGCTCGATGATCGTGAACGTGGTCGTCGTGCCGTCCACCACGTCGAACGCGGCGCTCGCCTCGCCGATCGCCGGCTCGATCTCCTCCAGGTCCGTGCGCGTCGCGTCGAACGTGTCGTGG
>DATHJG010000183.1:0-2806 GCA_035489875.1 Solirubrobacteraceae bacterium
CCCGGGCACCCGTCCGATTCGTATCCTCGCCCCGATGACCAGATCGGACCGGGGAGGCGGCGCGTGAACCCACGACAGCGCCGGGGGCTGCTGCTGATCGCGATCGCCGCGCTCGGGCTCGTGGTCGTGTTCGTCCTGATCGCCGGGTACGTGAGCGACGTGCGCCGGGAGGTGGACCCGAAGACCGAGCTGCTCGCGCTGGCCAAGCCGGTCGCGGCGCACCAGGCGATCACGGACGACATGGTCGAGACGGTCGAGATGCCCGAGCGCTGGGTCCCGCCGACGGCGGTACGCGAGCCCGGGCAGCTCGTCGGCCTCGTCGCGGGCACCGACCTGAAGCCCGACACGCTCCTGCAGGAGGACATGCTGGTCGCGCCGCCGCAGCTCGCGCCCGGCCAGCGCGAGCTGGCGATCCTGGTCGACGCCGAGACCGGCGTCGCCGGGAAGATCGGGCCCGACTCGCTCGTCGACGTGATCGCCACGTACCCGGGCGGCGAGACCAAGGCCGCGGAGTCGCGCGTCGTCGTGCCGAACGCGCGCATCATCGAGGTCGGCCAGCCGCGCTTGAAGGGCGGCCGCGGCGTGCAGGAGCAGACCGCCGACCCCGCGCAGATCGTGCCGATCACGTTCGCCTTGACGCCCGAGCAGGCGCTCGTCGTCTCCTACGCCGAGTCCAACGCCACCGAGGTCCGCCTCGCGCTGCTGCGGCCGGGCTCCTCCGAGGAGCTGACGAGGCGGCAGCAGTCCTACAAGCGCGAGGCCGACCCGGAGCCGGTGCAGTGAGCCAGCGGCTGCTGCTCGCGATCGCCGACCGCGACGTCGCCTCCAGCGCCGCCGCGCTCGCGCAGGAGGGCGAGGGGCTCGAGGTCGTGGCGGTCGTCGACGAGCCCGAGGAGGTCACCCGGGCGCTGCGGCGCCACGACGTCGACGTCGTCGTGCTGCACGACGCGCTCGGCGCGACGCCGGTGCTCGACATCGCGCGCGAGCTGGCCCAGGCGTTCCCCGAGACCGGCCTCGTGCTGATCGCGAGCGAGGACTCGCCGGAGCTGCTGCGCGCCGCGATGCAGGCCGGCCTGCGCGACGTCGTCTCGCTCCCGCTCTCGCTCGAGCAGCTCGAGGCCAGCGTGCGCGCCGCCGCGCAGTGGTCGCGCACGCTGCGCGAGCGCGTGGCGGGGGAGGAGTCGGCCGCCGGCGCGCTCGGCGGCCGCCTGATCGCCGTCGCGGGCGCGAAGGGCGGCGTCGGGACCACGACGGTCGCGCTGCAGCTCGCGCTCGCCGCCATCCGCGCGCTGCCCGGCCGGCCGGTCTGCATCGTCGACTTCGACCTCCAGAAGGGCGACCTGCGCGCATTCCTCGACCTGCCGCACCGGCGCAGCGTGGTCGACCTCGTGGAGGTCGCGGCCGAGATCTCGGTCCGCCACCTGCAGGAGACGCTCTACACGCACAACGAGGGCTTCCGCGTGCTGCTCGCCCCCGAGGAGGGCGAGCGCGCGGAGGAGATCGACTCCGCCGTCGCGCGTGCCGTGCTCAACTCGGTCAAGGCGCGCCACGCGCTGACCGTCGTCGACATCGGCGCGCAGGTGTCGGAGGCGGGGGCGATCGGCGCCGAGATCGCCAACGGCGTGGTCGTCGTCACGACGCCCGACGTCGTCTCGCTGCGCGGCGTGCGGCGCCTGCGCGACCTCTGGCGCCGGCTCGAGGTGCGCGACGACGAGGACGTCCGCGTCGTGCTCAACCGCGCCTCGCGCAAGCTCGAGATCCAGCCCGACCTGGCGCGCAAGGTGGTCGGCCCGACGCTGGCGCAGAGCACGATCCCCGACGACTTCGGCGCGTTCGAGACCGCGGTCAACACCGGCTCGCCGGTGCGCGTGGAGGACGGCAAGGTCCGCGGCGCGTTCGACGCGCTGGCCGCCGAGCTCGGCGTGCTGCCCGGCGCCGAGGAGGCCGAGCCGGAGGGCGGCGACGGCCGCGGCCTGCTCGCGCGGCTCGGGGGAGAGCGCGGCCAGGCGAGCGCCGAGACGATGGGCCTGCTGCCCGTGCTGCTCCTGTTCGTGCTCGCGCTCTGGCAGCTCGGACTGGTCGGCTACACGTACGTGCTCGCCGGCCACGCGGCGCAGGAGGGCGCGCGCATGCTGGCGGTCAACCCGACCGACGGCAAGCCGGACGACGCCGCGTACAAGAAGATCCGCACGCGCGCGCTGGGCGAGGTGCCGAAGGCGTGGCGCGGCGGCGCCGAGGTGACGGCGCCCCGCGACGAGTCGACGATCGCCGTCCGGCTCAAGGTCCCCGTCGTGCTCCCCGGGCTGGCGTCGCCGTTCGCGATCGGCTCGCGCGCGGCGGCGGCGATCGAGGACGAGGAGCTGCCGCCCTCGCAGGCGATGACGCCGGAGCCGGCGTCGTGAGGCGGCTGTGGAGCGAGGAGCGGGGACAGGCCTCCGCCGAGTTCATGGGGATGGTGTTCTGGCTCCTGCTCGCCGCCGTGTTCGTCTGGCAGCTCATGCTCGCCGCCTGGACGGTCAACCAGGCGACGAACGCGGCGCGCACCGCCAGCCGGGTCGCCGCGCGGCCCGGCGGCGACGCCGAGAAGGCGGCGCGCAACGCGGTCTCCGGCCCGCTGCGCGACGGCTTCCACGACTTCCGCGAGAACGGCGAGACCACGACCGTGCACCTGAAGATCCCGATCATCCTGCCCGGCCTGACCGCCGACGGCTTCTCCGTCACCCGCCGCGCGACGCTGCCCAGCTGACCATGAGCCTGCGCGACCGCATCGCCTCCGACCGCAACGGCGTCGCCGCCGGGGACGGCG
>DATHJG010000184.1:0-2934 GCA_035489875.1 Solirubrobacteraceae bacterium
CAACGAGAACACCAACGGCCTGCTGCGCCAGTACTTCCCCAAAGGCACCGACCTCAGCACGCACACCCCGACCGAGCTCGACGCCGTCGCGGCCGCGCTCAACAGCCGCCCCCGCAAGACCCTCGGCTACAAGACACCAGCCGAAGCCTTCGACGAACACTTCCTCTCGCTCGGCGCCGCCACGGCTCCCTGAGCGCGGACCGGGCCCGGTCCGCCCGCTCGCGTCCGGCCAAGCAGCACGAGCGGGCATCGTCGAGTCGATGCGCCTGAAAGCTTCGACCACGACGTCGCCGAGCGCCTCCCCCGCCACGCTCATCGACGACCTCGTGCATCACCGCTGGCGGCCCACCCGCCGCAACCTCAGCATCGACATCGTCACGCACTTCGAGACGATCTCCCACCGCGTCCGCCGGCACTCCGCGCTCGGAATCGTCGCGCCGCTAAAGCTCGAGAACGGGCACTCTCTTGTCGCGCAGTCCCAGCTTCGCCGCTTCGCGGCTCAGGGACTCACACAATCAGATCATCTCAACAAACCCCCGAGCTCTTACCCTTGCTCGAGCAAAGCGGTGTTGCAACGACCACTTGAACGCGACCTGGCTGCCGGCGTCGGAGTGATGCACGAGCGCGACGTCGGCGCCCGGCCCGCGCTGGGCGAGCGCCATCCGCAGTGCGTCGAGCACGAGCGTGGTGCGCATGTGGGAGGCGAACTGCCAGCCGACGATCCGACGCGAGTAGACGTCGATCACGAACGCGAAGTACACGATCCCTTCCCAGCAGCGCAGGTAGGTGAAGTCCGCCACGTAGAGCTCATCCGGGCCCGACGCGGTGAAGTCGCGCTCGACGAGATCGGGGCGCCGCCGCGCGGCCGGGTCGGCGATCGTGGTGCGCCACGGCCGCCCGCGGCGCTTGGCGCCCTGGATCGCGTGCTCGCGCATCAGCCGCTGCACCTGGCAGCGCGGCACCCGCTCGCCCTCCCTGAGCAGCTGCTTCCACAGCCGCCGGTAGCCGTAGGCCTCGTAGTTGGCCGTGTGCACTCGCCCGATGACGGCGAGCAGCCGCTCGTCGGCGACCTCACGCGCCGACCGCTGGCCGCTCGCGCGCCGATAGTACGCCGACGCCGACACCCCGATCGTGCGGCAGATGAGCTCGACCCCGAAGTCGGCCTTGCGCTCGTCGATGAACGCGCTCACTTCGGTCGGGTCGGATCGAGCTCCTTGGCGAAAAACACCGAGGCGGCCTTGAGGAACTCGTTGGCCTTGCGGAGCTCTCGGTTCTCGCGCTCAAGCGCCTTGAGCCGCTCGCGCTCGCCGGTCGTCAGACGGTCGTTGCGCTCGCCGGCGTCAGCTTCGGCCTGGCGAACCCAGTGCCGCAGCGCTTCCTTGTGGACGCCCAGGTCACGCGCGACCTGGGCGATCGGCCGACCCGACTCGAACACGAGCCGGACGGCGCGCTCACGCAACTCGTAGGGATACTTCCTCGGGGCAGGCATCGCAGGAGCCTCTCCTTCCACCAGGACAGAACCTGGTTTCGAGGTCTCCGTCAATCCCGGCCTGGCTCACTCCCGGCACCAGCCGCCAATGCGGCGCGGCCGAAGGGTCCGCCGGTGCCGGCGCGCGTGCCGTCCTCGCGCTTACGGCCTCGCGACGCCCGGCTCGCCCAGGACGCGTACGCCTCCGCGACCACCGGCCACCCGCCGCGGACGGAAACACCAGCGCACCCTCTTCCGGGTCGCCGGCCGCACGGCGCCAGCCACGCAGATCCTCCGCGAGCGGCGCGAGCAACCGCACACTGCGGCGCTGCCTGGTCTTGCTCGCGTAGACCGTCAGCGTCCGCTCGCCGCTGTGCCGCCAGCGCACGTCAAGCGCCTCACCCGGCCGCAGCCCCGCGTAGGCGAGCACCGAGATCAGCGTCGCGTCCCGCGGCCCGCTCGCCGCGCGCATCGCCTCGATCGTCGCCGGCGGCAGTGGCTGCACCTCCTTCTTGGGCGGGCGCGCCACCTTGCGCACCGTTCGCACCGGGTTGCGCGCGATCCGCTCGGACTCCAAGGCGAGCTGCAGGATCGCCCCCAGCAGCGACAGCACTTCCGCACCGACATCCGGCCAGCGCCGGCGGCGATCCGGGTCGGCCTGCCAGCGTGCGATGAACTCCGGCGTCAGGTCCGACAGCTTGAACGCGCCGAGGTAGGGGCCGATGTGCAGGTCGTAGACCACCGCGTACGTCTTCGCCGTCTTCGGCGCCAGCGTCACCGCGTGCGTGCGCGCCCACGTCTCCGCTACGTAGTGATCGAGCATCTCCCGCGACCCGATCAGGATGCCCAGATCGCCGAGCCGGCGCCGGCGCCGCACCTCGTCCTCGAACGCCACCGCGTCGACCTTGCGATCGAACGTCCTCGAGCGAGCCACCGAACCGCGGCCGCCGTCACGCCAGCGGACCCGCCAGCAGCCCCTGGATCGGCGCCTGGTCGGGGAAGAAGGGCACAAAGTGAAAGCGCCGGCGGAGCGCCGCGTCGAGCAACGCGATCGACCGGTCCGCTGTGTTCATCGTGCCGATGATCAGCAGGTTCTCCGGTAGCGACCGCTCCACGGCGGGTGCTATGCGACTGCTCTCGTTGTGGAGTGGGGTCTGCACCCGCCTGCGCGAGCAACACCGGCGACAGCCGACGCTGATCGCGATCCTGGACAACGCCAACCTCCGCTGAAAGACACCGCGGAGGTAGGCGGCAGCCTCTGCCCGCCGCAGGCGCTCGCCGCTCGCGACTGGGCCGAGATCGAGCGCCAGGCCGTCGCCTACCGCACGGCGCTGGACGCGTTCCCCGAGCACGCCGCCGAGCAGCGGTGGCGCGAGCGCGCCGAGCAGCCGCTCGGCGCTCGCGCTCACCGAGCCGAAGCGCTGGTAGATCTCGAACAGCAACTGCGTCCCGTCCGGCATGCGGAC
>DATHJG010000185.1:0-3751 GCA_035489875.1 Solirubrobacteraceae bacterium
GCCGGTGACCAGCACGGCCCTCGCGGCAACGCCCAGGACCTCGGCTCGCTGCTCGGGAAGATCCTCCGGATCGACCCGCGCGCCGGCGGCGGGCGGCCGTATCAGGTGCCGGGGGACAACCCGTTCGTCGGCCGCGCCGGCGCGCGCGGGGAGGTCTACGCGTACGGCCTGCGCAACCCGTGGCGCTTCTCGTTCGACCGCGCGACCGGCGACCTCACGATCGGCGACGTCGGCCAGAACGCGTGGGAGGAGATCGACTTCGTGCGCCGCGGCGCCGGGCGCGGGGCCAACTTCGGCTGGCGGCCGTTCGAGGGCCGCGCGCGGTACACGCCGGGTGAGTCCGCGCCCGGGGCGATCGCTCCCGTGATCGTGCGCTCGCACGCCGCCGGGAACTGCTCGATCACCGGCGGCGTGATCGTGCGCGACCCCGCGCTCACCCGGTTGCTCGGGCGGTACGTGTTCGGCGACTTCTGCAAGGGGCGCGTGGAGTCCGCGCGGCTGTCGCCGGGGCGGGCGCGCCACGTGCAGCGGACGTCGCTGAAGGTCGCGTCGCTGTCCTCGTTCGGCGAGGACGCCCAGGGCCGGGTGTACGCCATGTCGCTCGACGGGCCGGTCTACCGGATCGTCCCCCGCTGACCGGGATGGAGGTACTGCTCGTCCGGGCGGCGAACCCGACGCCGTTCACGCTCGACGGTACGAACACGTGGATCGTGGGGCGCGAGCCGGCGTGGGTGGTGGATCCCGGTCCGGCGCTGCCGGACCACCTCGACGCGGTGGCGGCGGCGGTCCGCGCCCGCGGCGGCGCGGGCGGGATCGCGCTCACGCACGACCACCCTGACCACGCAGACGGCCTGAGCGCGCTGCGTGCGCGGCTCGGCGGCCCACCCGTCGGGCGCATGCCGCCGCTCGCCGACCGTGACGCGTTCGGGCCGTTCGCCGTGCTGCACGTGCCGGGCCACGCGCCCGACCACCTCGTGTACGTGGCCGACGGCGCCGCGTTCACCGGCGACGCGGTGCTCGGCGCCGGCAGCGTCTTCATCGCCCCGGGCGGCGGCGGGCTGGGTCCGTACCTCGACGGGCTGCGCCGGCTGCGCGCGCTGGGTCTGGAGCGCCTCTATCCCGGTCACGGTCCGGAGGTGGCGGACCCCGACGCGAAGCTCGACGAGTACGTCGCGCACCGCTTGGAGCGGGAGCGGCGCATCGTCGCGGCGCTCGACGCCGGCGTCCGGGGCGAGGACGAGCTCGTCGCGGCGGCGTGGGACGACGTGCCCGAAGGGCTGGAGCTGCCGGCGCGCTGGACGCTGCAGGCGCACCTGGAGAAGCTGCGCGCGGAGGGCCGGCTCCCGTGAGCCGGCCCTCCGTTGCGTCAGTGCGTCAGAGGAACAGCGGGCAGACGTAGCTGACGCTGCCGTCGCTGTTGACGGTGCGCTCGAGCCCGCCGGCCAGCTTGGCGGCGTAGCGCGCGCTCTTGAGGCTGGGCGCCACGACGGACTTCATCGTCCGCGATTGGTACGCGCCCTTCTTGAGGCGGAGCACCTCGACGCCGCGGTTCATGTCGAACAGGTAGATCAGATCGCCCTTGCGGCGGTCCGTCCTGAACGCCATGTCCCACGAGTTCGACCCCGGCTCGGTCGCCGTGGCGGTCACTCGGTAGTAGCCGACCTGCCGGATGTCCCGCGCGTTGCTGATGTCGAGCAGGCGCAGTCCGAGCCCGTACCAGCCGGCGCCGAGCGTCGAGCCCTCGATCTCGAAGTAGTGCGCCGAGCAGCCGAGGTTCGGCGGCGCGGTCTCCGTGGTGTCGAGGATCGGATGGAACGAGTCGAGCATCGTCATTCGGTAGGGCTTGGTCAGGGTGGACCGCTGCGCGGGTTCGCCGCCCCAGGAGTCGGTGAGATCCGAGGTGATGATCCGCCCACTCTCCGAGCAGGTCTGGAACTCCTCCTCGGTGCCGACCAGCACGTTGTCCTTCTTCACACCGGAGGCGCGGACCGCGCCGTCGGGCGGGCGGCCGGAGTTGTGCATCAGCATCACCGGCTGCGAGGTGCCGGCGACGCCGCCGCCCGCGACGAGGATGGGGTCGAACGGCGTGGCGTTGCGCGAACGGTTCTGGTACGGGTCGCGGTGCCAGCCGCTGGTCGCATAGCCGCGGATGCCGCCGCGGCCGCTGACCCAGGCGATGCCCTGCTCGTCCTCGTCGACGTCGTGCGAGTAGTCCGTGTAGCCGTCGTTGCGCCACAGGTCCACCGGCTGGTCCGAGACCTCGGGCCTGGCTGGGTTCGTCAGGTCCGTCACCCAGATCGGCCGGCCGTTGCCGACGGAGCGCTCGAACACGTAGTTGGGATCCGGCTCGTCCGGGCCGAGAATCGGGCCCAGCCACTTGAGGTCCGGGTGCATGACGGGCAGCAGCGGTTTCGGGGGCGAGTTGCGGCGCGCCGGGCCGCCCGTCCAGATGTACTTGCAGTCCTGGATGCAGCTCGACGTGTGCCCAGACGGCAGCTCGACGAAGTCGCCGACCTGCCGCAGGTTCGCCGGGTCGGCGTACGAGATCAGGTAGAAGCCGCTCTTGCAGCCGGCGAGCTGGACGCCGCCGTCCTTCGGGCAGACCGACGTGTCGTCCTCGGTGTGCCGCGGGTCGAGCGCGCCGATGATCAGCTTGCGGCGCGTGTCCAGCTCCATGTCCTCGTTCTGCCAGTAACCGCCCTCGGCGAGCTCGGTCGGCAGGAACGAGTCGAGCGGCTTCGGGTCCTCGGGGTCGCTCACGTCGAGCGTCTTGAAGCCGAACTGGCCGGTGAGGACGAGCACGTCCTTGCCGCGCACACGGTCGAACTTGCCCTCGACGACATCTCCGGTATCGGGTACGCGCGTGACGTACTCCAGGTTCGACGACATCGCCGCCCCCGGCGGCGGGTCGGCCGCGTGCGCGCCCCCCGGTGCGCCCAGCATCGCTCCCACGACGACGGCCGCTGCTCCCAAGCGTCTCATCCCGCCCTCCTATTCGGTTGCCCCTGTCGGCGGTTGTGGCGGAAGCTACTACTCGAGCCGTCTGCGGGCGTGCTCGACGGCTGCGGCCAGCGTCGTGATGCCGTTCGCGTCGGCCATGTCGAGCACGGCGCGGACTGTGTCGCCGATCGCGAGCACGCGTTCGCGGGCGCGTGCGGGGTCGTAGCCCTCGGGCTCCAGCTCGACCGCGATGTTGATGATTCCCCCCGCGTTGGCGACGAAGTCCGGCACCCAGAGGATCCCGCGGGCGAGCAGGTCCTCGGCCTGCGCCTCGGATGCCAGCTGGTTGTTCGCGGCGCCGGCGACGACGCGACAGCGCAGGTCCGGTATCACGTCGTGGTCGAGCACAGCGCCGAGTGCGCATGGGGCGACGATGTCGACGTCGGCGCGCAGCGCCTCGCCCGGCTCCGCCCACGTCGCGCCGAGCTCGTCTGCGAGCGCTCGCCGCGCGGGCGCGACGTCGGCGACCACGAGCCGCACGCCGGCGGCCGCGAGGCCGCGCGCCAGCTCGGTGCCGACGTGGCCGAGGCCGACGATCGCGACGCCGCGGCCGGCGAGGTCGCCCGAGCCCCAGATCCGCTCGCTCGCCACGCGGATCGCGGTCTCGACGCCGAGCGCGGTCCACGGGCTCGGGTCGCCGGAGCCGCCGCGCTCGGGCGACAGCCCCGCGACGTGCTCCGTCCGCTCGGCGATCACGGTCATGTCGCCGTCGGACGTGCCGACGTCCTCGGCCGTCACGTAGCGTCCGTCG
>DATHJG010000186.1:0-2054 GCA_035489875.1 Solirubrobacteraceae bacterium
CGCGATCGTGGTGCCGTCGGCGTTGAGCTCGCGCAGCAGCTCCAGGATCTGCCCGCCGGAACGGGTGTCGAGGTTGCCGGTGGGCTCGTCGGCGAAGACGATCGAGGGGCCGCCCACCAGCGCCCGCGCGATCGCGACCCGCTGGCGCTCGCCGCCGCTGAAGGCGTTGGGATAGCGCGTCATCGCCGCCGCCGGCAGGCCGCACTGCTCCAGCAGCGTTCCGACGCGCTCACGCAGCTCATCGCCGCGCTCGGCCAGCCCGTGCACGATCAGCGGCTCGGCGACGATGTCACCGACCTTCATCCGCGCGTTCAGCGACGCGTAGGGATCCTGGAACACGATCTGCATGTCCCGCCGCAGCGCCCGTAGCTCCTTCCCGCGCGCGTGGGTGATGTCGCGCCCCTCGAACAGGAGCCGGCCGGACGTCGGCTGATGGCGGTGCAGGACGGCGAACCCCGTGGTGGACTTGCCAGAGCCCGACTCGCCGACCAGGCCGAGCGTCTCGCCCGCTGCGATGTCGAAGGTGACGCCGTCCACGGCGTGGACCAGGCGACCGTGGCCGACCGGGAAGCGCACGACGAGGTCCTCGACGGCCAGCAGCGGCGTCTGCGCGTCTCTCGGTTGGGATTCGGGCACCCGCATCACCTCTCTTCGACCGGATGCCAGCAGGCGAAGCGTCGCCGCGGCCCGTCCGCCGTCATGGCGGGCATCGTGGAGCACTCGTCGGTGGCGTAGCCGCAGCGGGGCGCGAACGGGCATCCCTCGACCGCGTCCTGCCGTCCGGGCGGATGACCCGGGATCGTGGCCAGCTCGCCGCGCCCGTGATCCACGCGCGGCACCGCGGCGAGCAGCGCCTCCGTGTAGCGATGGCGCGGACGCTCGTACAGGTCGTAGACCGTCGCCTCCTCGACGATGCGCCCGCCGTACATGACCACGACGTGGTCGCACACGCGCGCGACGACCCCGAGGTCGTGGGTGATCAGCAGCATCGCGACGCCGAGGCGCTGCTGCAGCTCGCGGATGATCTCCAGGATCTGCGCCTGGATCGTCGCGTCCAGCGCCGTGGTCGGCTCGTCGGCGATGACGAGCTTCGGCTCGGGCGCGAGCGCCGTCGCGATCATCACCCGCTGGCGCAGCCCGCCGGACAGCTCGTGCGGGAACTGGTCCAGGCGCTCGTGCGGCGACGGGATGCCGACCAGCTCGAAGAGCTCCTCGGTGCGCTTGCGCGCGGCCTCCTTCGACATGCCCTTGTGCTTCATCAGCACCTCCCCCACCTGGCGGCCGACCGGCACGAGGGGATTCAGGCTGGTCATCGGGTCCTGGAAGATCATCGCGATCTCGGACCCGCGGAGACGGTGCAGGTCCCGCCGGCTCAGCTCGCGCCCCTCCCAGACCAGTCGCACGTCCTCGATCCGGCCCGGTGGCGGGATCAGGTCCATCAGCGCGAGCGCGGCCGTCGACTTCCCCGAGCCGGACTCGCCGACGATGCCCAGCGTCTCGCCCGGGCGGATGACGAGGGACGCGCCGCGCACGGCCGGGACCACGCCTTCGACCGAGTGGAACCGCACCTCGAGGCCCTCCACGCTCACGAGCGGCGTCGCGCCCGCCGGCTCCGCAACGGTCGACGACGCCCCGGAACCGTTCTTCGACAGGCGGAAGCCAGTGCTCTTCCAGCCCTTCATGGAGCCCAGCGCGAAGCGTCGCTGGCGCTGCTGCGGATCGGTCTGCACCCGGATCCAGTTGGCCAGCAGGTTCATCGCCAACACCGTCAGCGCCAGCGCGACACCCGGGAACGTGACGGTCCACCACGCGTCCTGCAGGTCGGCCTGGTTCTCGGCGACCATGAGGCCCCACGAGGCGTTCGGCGGCTGGACGCCGAGCCCGAGGTAGGAGAGCGAGGCCTCGACCAGCACCACGCGCGCGAGCTCGAGGATGGCCTGGGTCAGCAGCGCCGAGTAGAGCATCGGGAGCAGATGCCGGAACAGGATCCGCGGCGTGCTCGCGCCCAGCAGCTCGGCCGCCTGAATGGCGGGCGTCTCGCGCAGCTGCAGCAC
>DATHJG010000187.1:0-3255 GCA_035489875.1 Solirubrobacteraceae bacterium
CCGCTCGCGGTCGGCGGGCTCCAGCGGCGGCGGCAGCGCGCCGCGGGCCACCGCCTCGAGCTGCTCGAGCGTCGGCACCGGTCAGACGTCCATCCGCGCCTGCTCGATCCGGCGCGCGATCGTCTCGGCCCACTCCGCGCCGGGCCAGCGCTCGCGCAGCCGGGCGGCGCTCGCCGCGTGGTCGTACGGGACGCGGCGGTGCTCGACGCGCCGGTCGGGATGGATCAGCGCGTATGCGGCGCGCGGATCGCCGTCCAGCGGCATCCCCACCGAGCCGGGGTTGACGAGCTCGATCCCGCCGATCGCCGAGATGCGGCGGAACGGGACGTGGGTGTGGCCGAAGACCAGGCGCGGCTCGGTCACGTCGTCGAGCAGGTCCTGCTCGTCCTCGCCCGGCTGGGGGGAGAACGAGCGCACGTCGGAGATCGGCGAGGCGTGCACGTAGCGCGTCTGCTCGTGCACGCCCTGCTCGGGCAGCTCGCCCAGCTCGGTCACGGTCCGCTCGCCGAGCGCCTCGCGGCAGGCCGCGATCGCCGCCGGCACGACGTTGTTGTCCGGCGCGCTGCCGGGCTGTGCGGTCCAGCGCTCGCCGTTGCCCCGGATCCAGATCGCGGGGGAGAGCGCGCGCAGCAGCTCGAGCGTCTCCTCCGGGTCGGGTCCGAACAGCGCGTAGTCGCCGCCGAGCACCCAGTGGTCCGCGCGGTGCGCCCGCGCGTCGGCCACGACCGCCTCGAGCGCGGGCAGGTTGCCGTGGACGTCGTACAGGAGGGCGATCACGTTGCGCGTGTATAGCATCGGCGCGGTGACGTCCGCCGCCGCCGAGGATCCGCTCGTGATCCAAGGCCCGAACCTCACGTTGCGGTACGCGTCGCCCGAGGACGCGCCGGCGCTGTTCGAGCTGGCGCGCGACCCCGCCGTCACCCGCTTCTTCTCCTGGGGTCCCTACACGAGCATCGAGCAGCCGAAGGCGTACATCGCGGGGCTGCCGGAGAAGCGCGAGCGCGGCGAGCTGCTCGACTTCCTGATCGTGCACGAGGCCGACGGACCGATCGGCGTGACCGGGTTGTCCGATCTGTCGGTGCGCGACCGGCGCGCGACCGTCGGGTCCTGGATCGGCCATCGCTGGTGGGGGAGCGGGGCGAACCTGGAGTCGAAGGCGATGATGGCGACGCTCGCGTTCCAGCGCCTCGGGCTGGACCGCCTCACCGCGTGGGCGAACACGCGCAACGGGCGCTCGCAGGTGGCGCTCGAGCGCCTCGGGTTCCGGCGCGAGGGCGTGCTCGCCGGCTGGCACCGCCATGGCGACGTCATCCACGACCTCGTCGTGTTCGGGATGCTGCGCGCCACGTGGGAGCGCTCGCCGCTCAGGTCCGTGCCCGTGCAGGTTCGCGGGACGCCGCCGCCGGCGTTCGTCGTGGCCTGATCGCGACGCTGGCGTTGACGTTCGCCGGCGCCCTCAACGCCGCCGCGAGTCCCACGAGAACCCGCGCACCGCCAGGACGAAACCAGCCCCCGCCCAGAGCGCCAGGACCAGCAACCCCGACGCGTTGTCCGCCAACCCCCCGCCGCTCACCATCGCCCCCGACAGCCCGTCGATCAGGTGCTTCAACGGCAGCGCCTCCGCGATGCCGCGCAGGAACCCGGGCGCGTTGTCGGCGTCGTAGAACACGCCCGAGATGAAGATCACCGGCAGGAACACGGCGTTCACGTACGCCGGGGCGGAGTCGAAGTTCGGGATCGCGTGCGAGAGCGCGACGCCCAGCGAGGCGAAGCACCCCACGCCGAGGACCACGAACACGACGAGCGCGGCCCAGTCGTGCGGCCAGTCGAGCCCGAACACCACGCTCCCCGCCAGCGTGATGAGCCCGACCTGGAGCGCCGTGTTCGTGATCGCGTTGCCCGCGATCCCGGCCAGGTAGGCGGACGTCGGCAGCGGCGTCCCGTGGATCCGCTTGAGCACGCCGGACTCGCGCAGATACGTGATGTTCATCGCGAGCGCGGAGAACGTCGTCGACATCACCGCCATCCCGGCGATCCCCGGCACGATCACCTGCAGGTCGGCCTCCTGACCGGCGAAGATCGCGCCGAACAGCGCCAGGAAGAGCAGCGGCAGCAGGAAGTTGAAGAACGCCGCGCTCGGGTTGCGCCAGAACATCTTGCGCTCCAGCCGGTACTGGCGCCAGGCGGCCTGCCGCCACGCGACCCGGCCGCGCGCCCGCGGGCGCGCCCGGCTCACGGGGTCCAGGACGTGGTCGCTCACTCCGCGCCCTCCGCGGTCAGCTCGAGGTACACGTCCTCCAGGCTCGGCTGCGCGACGCTCAGGTCGTGCACCCGCTCCCCGCGCGCGAGCGCCGCGCCGGTCAGCTCGTGCAGCAGCCGCGTCGGGTCGGCCGTCTCGTGCTGATGCGGCGTGCCGTCCGCGTCGTGCCAGGCGACGCGGTAGCGCGGCGTCGCCGAGCCGAGCTCGCTCGGCGCGCCCTCGGCGAGGATCGCCCCGTCCTTGATGATCGCGACGCGGTCGGCGAGCGCCTGCGCCTCGTCGAGGTAGTGGGTGGTGAGGAGGACGGTCTTGCCGAGGTCCTGCAGCGAGCGCACGGTCTCCCACGCCTGCCGCCGCGCGGCCGGATCGAAGCCCGTCGTCGGCTCGTCGAGGAACACGAGCTCGGGGTCGCCGACCAGCGCGAGCGCGAAGTCGAGCCGGCGCTGCTGGCCGCCCGACAGCGTCAGCGTCCGTTGCTCCGCCGCCGCCTCGAGCCCGCTCAGCGCGATCGTCTCCTCGACGTCGCGCGGCGCGACGTACAGCCCGGCCCAGTGGCTCACCGCCTCGCGCACCGTGAGGTGCCGATACAGGCCGCTGGACTGGAGCACGATGCCGATCCGCTCGCGCAGCGCGAGCGGCCGGTCGCCCGGGTCCATCCCCAGCACGGCGACCCGCCCGCGCGTCCGCTCGCGGAAGCCCTCGAGGATCTCCACGGTGGTCGTCTTGCCTGCGCCGTTCGGCCCGAGCAGGCCGAACACCTCGCCGCGCCGCACCGTGAACGAGATGCCGCGGACGGCCTGGTGGGAGCCATAGTCCTTGCGCAGATCCTCCACCTCGATGGCGACGTCGCCGGGCATCGCCGTCCATCATGGCAACCTTGCGCCCAGCATCCATGCGCTGTGCCTGCATCGACATCGGGTCGAACACGACGCGGCTGCTGGTGGCCGACGTGGCGCATGGGCGGCTCGTCACGGTGGTCCAGCAGCGCTCGTTCA
>DATHJG010000188.1:0-2589 GCA_035489875.1 Solirubrobacteraceae bacterium
GGGCTGAAGAAGCGGACGCTCAACGACATGCTCGAGCGCCGGCCGGAAGAGGTCATCCGGCTCGCCGTGCGCGGCATGCTCCCCAAGAACCGCCTCGCCCGCAAGCAGCTGACCAAGCTCAAGGTCTACGCCGGGCCCGAGCACCCGCACGAGGCGCAGAAGCCCCAGAAGCTGGAGATCATCACCCGATGAGCGACGAGAAGCCCGACGAGGTCGACGGCCAGGAGACGCCGGACGAGGCCGTCGAGGCCGCGGCGGAGACGCCCGCACAGCCGGTGGCGGAGACGCCCGCCGAGCCGGTGGCGGAGACGCCGGCCGAGCCTGAGGCGGAGACGCCGGCCGAACCTGAGGCTGAGGCTCCCGTCGAGCCTGAGGCTGAGACGCCCGCCGAGCCGGAGGCCGAGACGCCCGCCGAGCCCGTCGCCGAGCCGGCCGCGCCTGCCCCCGCCGCCGCCTCCGAGGAGGAGGGCGAGGAGTTCGTCGAGGAGACCCCGCGCGTCAAGCCGGAGATCCCCGGCATGGACCTCGAGGTCGACATCGTGCGCGAGGGCGAGGAGGCCCTGCGCGAGGACGACGAGGACATCTACGGCGACTCCGACTCCGAGTCGGCCGAGGAAGAGCTGACCCAGCCGATCGCCGACGCGGCGATCGACCTCGCGGCCGGCGCCCGCTACACCGCGACCGGCAAGCGCAAGACCGCCGTCGCGCGCGTGATCCTCAAGCCGGGCACCGGCGCCTACGAGATCAACGGCCGCACGCTCGACGTGTTCTTCCCCCGCCCCGCGCTGCAGCGCACGATCCGCACCGCGCTCGAGACCGTCGGGCTGGAGGAGAAGATCGACGTCGTCGCCGCGATGCACGGCGGCGGCGTGTCGGCCCAGGCCGGCGCCCTGCGCCACGCGATCTCCAAGGCGCTCGTCGACGCCGACCCGAACCTGCGCTCGGAGCTCAAGCGCCGCGGCTTCCTCACGCGCGACGCGCGCGTCAAGGAGCGCAAGAAGGCTGGGCTGAAGAAGGCCCGCAAGCGGCCGCAGTTCTCCAAGCGCTAGCGACCTTGGCGCGCCAGCTCTTCGGCACCGACGGTGTTCGGGGAGTCGCCGGGGAGTTCCTGACCGCGGAACTGTCGCTGGCGCTCGCCCGTGCGGCCACCCAGCGCGTGGAGGCCGCCGCGCCGCGCGTGCTCGTCATCCGCGACACGCGCGAGTCCGGCGAGATGCTGGAGGCCGCGGTCGCGGCCGGGGTCGCCGCCGCCGGCGGCGAGGCGCTGCTCGGCGGCGTCCTCCCGACGCCGGGAGCGCCGTTGCTGATCGGCCGCTACGCGTTCGACCTCGGCGTCGTGCTCAGCGCCTCGCACAACCCCTACCGCGACAACGGCATCAAGTTCTTCGGCGGCGACGGCTTCAAGCTCTCCGACGACGTCGAGCTCGAGATCGAGCGCGCGCTGGAGTCGCCCGACGGCGCCGGCGCCGTGGGCCGCGTGCGCACGCTGCACGGTGCGCTCGAGGACTACCTGCGCGCGCTGCACGAGCGCTTCGCCGCGCTCGACCTGACCGGCCGCCGGATCGCGCTCGACTGCGCCAACGGCGCGACGCACCGCGCCGCGCCGGAGATCTTCCGCCGCCTCGGCGCCGACGTCGACGTGCTGCACGACGCCCCCGACGGACGCAACATCAACGCCGGCTGCGGCTCCACGCACGTCGACGCGCTCGCCGCCCACGTGCGCGAGGGCGGGCACGACGCCGGCTTCGCGTTCGACGGCGACGGCGACCGCGTGCTGGCGGTCGACCGCCACGGCGTCGTCGTCGACGGCGACGAGCTGATCGCGCTCGCCGCGCTGCACCTGCGCAAGGCGGGCCGGCTCACCGGCGGCGGCGTCGCGGTCACCGTGATGACGAACTACGGCTTCCACACGGCGATGCGGGCCGCCGGCGTCGAGGTCGCGACGACGCCGGTCGGCGACCGCTACGTGCTCGAGGCGCTGCGCGAGCGCGGCTGGGCGCTGGGCGGCGAGCAGTCGGGCCACATCATCGACATGGGCTTCGTCCCGTCCGGCGACGGGGTCGCCGCCGCGCTGCTGACGCTCGAGTCGCTGGAGGGCGGCGACCTCGCCGACCGCCACGCGATGGAGAAGCTGCCCCAGCGGCTGGTCAACGTGCGGCTCGCGGACCGGGCCGCGCTCGAGGCGGCGGTCGCGGCGACCGCGGGCGAGGTCGCGAGCGAGCACGCGGGGCTCACCGGTCGCGGGCGGGTGCTCGTGCGCGCGAGCGGGACGGAGCCGCTGGTGCGCGTGATGGTCGAGGCCCCGACCGCCGAGGAGGCGGCCGCCGTGTGCGGACGGCTGGTGGCGGCGGTCGAACGCGCCGGCGCCTGAAGGATCGGCTCGTCGCGGTTAGACTGCGGGGCTCATGTGCGGAATCGTCGGCTACGTCGGTAGCCGCCCGGTCCAGGACTTCCTCCTGGACGGGCTCGAGAAGCTCGAATACCGTGGCTACGACTCGGCCGGCATCACCCTGCAGGGTGAAGACGGCCTCGAGATCGTGCGCGCCGTCGGGAACCTTTCGCACCTGCGCACCGCGGTGCAGGAGCGCG
>DATHJG010000189.1:0-3995 GCA_035489875.1 Solirubrobacteraceae bacterium
TCCCTTGTCCTCGTCATCGACGAGGACTGAGCCGAGCTTCCAGCCTTCGGCACCGAGCGTGAGCAGCTAGCCGGCGATGCGCACCAGCTTCTTGTTCACGAACTCCTCGGCGGCGAAGCGGCCGAGCTCGCGACCGAACCCGGAGCGCTTGACCCCACCGAACGGCAGCTCGGCACCGTCGCCCAGCACGATGTTCACCCACACCATCCCGGCCTCGATGCGGTCGCCGACGCGCGCCGCCTGCGCCTCGTCGGTCGTATAGAGGTACGAGCCGAGACCGTATGGGATGTCGTTGGCGATCGTCACGGCCTCGTCCTCCGAGGATGCGCGGAACACCATCGCGACCGGACCGAAGAACTCCTCGCGGTAGGCGTCATTTCCGGGTGCGACGTCGGTGAGCACGGCCGGCGGGAAGAACGCGCCGTCGCGCGTGCCGCTCGCGACGAGGGTCGCACCCTGCGCCACCGCGCGGTCGACCTGCTCCTGCAGACCCTCGGCCGCCGCGAGCGACGACAGAGGCCCGAGCACGGTGTCGGGCGACGTCGGATCCCCCGGCTGGGCCTTCGTGAACTCGGCCGTGAACTTCTCGAGGAAGGCCTCGTACAGGTCGTCGATGATCACGAACCGCTTCGCCGCGTTGCACGACTGACCGCTGTTGTCCAGGCGCGCGGCCACCGCATCCGTCACCGCCGCATCCAGGTCGTCGGTGCTGAGCAGGATGAACGGGTCGGATCCGCCGAGCTCGAGCACGACCTTCTTGAGGTTGCGCCCCGCGATCTCGGCGACGGCGGCCCCGGCACCCTCGGAGCCGGTCAGCGAGACGCCCTGCACCCGCGGGTCGGCGATGACCGACTCGATCTGACTGCTCGCGGCGTACACGTTCACGTAGGCGCCGGCGGGGAATCCGGCATCGAGGAAGATCTTCTCCATCGCCGCCGACGACTCAGGGCACTGCGACGCGTGCTTCAGGATGATGGTGTTGCCGATGATCAGGTTCGGGCCGGCGAAGCGGGCGACCTGGTAGTACGGGAAGTTCCACGGCATGATGCCGAGCAGCACGCCGAGCGACCCGTGGCGGATCAACGCCGATCCCGCACCCCCGCGCAGCTCGATCTGCTCGTCGTCGAGGAATCCCGGCGCGTTCTCGGCGTAGTACGCGTAGATGTCGGCGGCGAAGTCGACCTCGCCGAGGGCCTGCTCGATCGGCTTGCCCATCTCGCGCACGATGAGGTTCGCGAGCTCCTCCCGGCGCTCGGTGTGCAGGTCGGCGACCTTCTGGATGAGCGCGGCGCGCTCGGCCGGCGTGGTCGATAGTGACCAGTCCCGGTGCGCGGCGGCGGCCGAGTCGACGGCGGCGCTCAGATCCTTATCAGAGATCGTCGGGTAGCTGGCGAGTTCCTCACCGGTCGCGGGATTGACGACGGCGTAGCTCATGGGTTCTCCTCTTCGAGTGGGGACGGAACGACTCTACGACGACGCGGCCTTACGCAACTGCTGCCGTCGCACGCCCTTCAACGCGGGGTAGAGCGTCGTCCACACGACCATCGGCACACGCAGCGCCGGGTTGTCGATGCCGTGCGCATCGTAGGTGCGCTGGTACCGCCAGACGTAGCTCAGGAATTCGCGCGGGTTGTCATCGAGGCGCCGCGCCGACATCCCCGCGACCATCTGCGGACCGTAGGCCACGCGATGTCCGCGCTGGAACAGATGGATGCTGAGGTCGATGTCCTCATGGAATTCGTCGGCCTCGTCCCGGCATACGACAGCACGGATGTCGCGCCACGCGCTCGCGCGCATCGCCATGTTGCTGCCGAACAGGAAGTGGTAATCGCGGGCGAGCTTGAGGATCGTCCGGCGCATCGTGTCGTCGGCGCGATGCCCGAACCGGCGCAGCGGCATGTCGTAGTAGATCATCGGCCCGGTCGCGGCGGCGACACCCGGGTCGGCGAACAGCCGGCGCACCTCCTCGACCCAGTTCGGCTCGAGCACGGTGTCGGCGTCGATGCGCCCGAGGATCTCGCCCATCGCCCGGTCGAGCCCGAAGTTGCGGGTCGGCACGAGACCCTGCTCCTCGTCCTGCGAGAACACCACGAGCGGTGCATCGGGGAATTCGGCCTGCAGATCGTGCAGGATGCGGAGCGTCACGTCGGTCGAGCGGTTGTCGACCACGACGATCTCGTCGGCGGGCTCGGTCTGCTCGATCGCGGCGACGACGCAGGCACGGATCGTGGTCTGCTCGTTGTAGGCGGGGATGACGATCGACACCGTGGGGGCGTCCGGAGACGACATGCCGCCACCCTATCCCGTGATCGCGCGACGCAGCAGGGCGCGTTCGCCGAGCGACCATGCTGACGACGCGGTCAGGTAGAGCGTCGCCGCCAGCGGCACGAAGAGCGCGGCGACGACCGTGAGGTACGGCGCCCACCCGGCGATCCGGGCCAGCGTCGCGGCCTGCGCCGCGGCGGGTCCGGTCGGCGGCGCGGGCAGGGGCTGCAGGGCGGCCGCGTGCCGGGCGGCGCGGCGAGCGAGCGTTGCGACGACGACCAGCGCGACGAGCAACCCGGCGAAGACGAGGTCGCTCGGCGCTATCCCGGCGGCGATGTCGGTCAGGTGCCGCCCGAGGGGCGCCCCGAACACGGTCGCCTCGAGCAGGGCGTTCGGCGCTCCCGCGATCGTCGGCGAGGCGAATACGGCGTACACCAGCGTGAGGACCGGCGCCTGCGCGAGAGCGGGCAGGCAGCCGGCGAACGGTGACACCTTCTCGGCCGCATAGAGCGCCATCGTCTCGCGGCGCAGCCGCTCGGGGTCGCGGCGGTACCGCTTCTGGAGTTCGGCGAGGCGTGGGGCGAGACGGCGGCGACCGCGTTCGGCACGAGCCATCGCGATCCCGACGGGGATGAGGGTGGCACGCACCACGACCGTGAGCAGCACGATCGCGCCTCCCGGCGTGACGACGGCGCCGAGCGCGGCGATGCCGGCGGATGCGGCGAGGAGAAGGGCGGACAGGACAGGCAGATCGAAGACGTTCAAGGGATGCTCCCGAGGTCGCGAAAGAGGAAGGACGGGACCGTATGAGCGCCGTCCCCGCGAACGGGTCAGGCGACCGAGGGGAGCGAGCCCGGGGCTCGCGGGCGGGCGTGGCCCGCGGCATCGGGATGCGACGACGCCGGGAGCGTCGCGAGCAGGATGGCGTGGCCGAGCGCGCGATCGCCCACGGCACGGGACCGCGGCACCGTCACGAGCACGGCGGCGACCGCGACGACGGCGACCGCCAGGACCAGGATCGCGAGCAGCCCGACAGTGGGGACCGCGGCATCCAGCGCCCCGCCCAGCTGCACCCCGGCGAACCGGAGCACGGCCAGGAGGAGTTCGATCACGGGGTCAGCCTAATCCCCGTGCGGGCTCAGCCCACCCATGCCTCTGTGACGTTCTTGGCGAGCCAGCCGAGCGGCTCGACCGCGCTGCCGCCGCCGGGGCGGATCTCGAAATGCAGGTGCGCACCCGTACTGGCGCCCGTGCTGCCGACGTCGCCGAGCAGCTGTCCGCGCGCGACCGTGTCGCCCACCCGCACCGCGATGGAGCCGGTGATCATGTGCCCGTAGACGCTCTGCACCATCGCTCCGTTGATCTGGTGTTGAACGATGACGTGCTGGCCGAGGCCGCCGTCGGATCCGGCGAAGACCACGACACCATCGGCGACCGCCTGGATCGGCGTGCCGTAGCCGGGGTCGAAGTCGACGCCCTGGTGATCGGACGAGCACCCGCGACACGGTGCGATGCGGTACCCGAATCCGCTGCTGACCTCGCTGCTGGGGCTGATCGGCCACTGCACCGGGGTGTACTGCGTGATGAAGAACGAGTCGCGCACCGCGATCGGGGTGAACGTGTTGCCCCCGACCAGGGATTGGGACGCCGCGGCATATGCCTCGTCCTTCATCGTGACCGCCGAGGCCGGCAGGTTGTTCACCGTCGTGCTCAGGATCACGAGAGCCGCC
>DATHJG010000190.1:0-5774 GCA_035489875.1 Solirubrobacteraceae bacterium
CGTGCCTGCCGAAGCAACGTCGGCGATCGTCGAGGAGAACTCGACGGCGCGGCTGAGCGCGCTGCGCGGCGCGCTGGCAGTCGTCGCGATCGTCGCCGCGATCGCCCTGTTGTTCTCCGGTGGCATCCCGACGCGCCAGCCGGGATCCGCGGCGCCCGGCGCCGAGCGCGGGCCGCCGGATCGCGACGAAGCGCTGACCTGAGGACGGATCAGACCGCGAGCGCCGAGCGTCAGCGCTGCTCTGCGCCGAGCGGGATGGTGGCGGTGACGCGCGTCCCGCGGCCGGGCCGCGAGTTGATCGCGAGCTCGCCGCTGACGGCGGCCAGGCGATCGCGCATGTTGGTCAACCCGACCCCGCCCGCGACCCCTTCCAGGTCGAAGCCGGCGCCATCGTCGCGCACCTCCAGCCGCAGCGAGCCGTTGTCCGACAGCTCGACCACCGCGGCGCTCGCGCCGTCCGCGTGCTTCGCCGCGTTCTGGAGCGCCTCCAGGCAGCAGAAGTACGCGGCGCTCTCGACCTCGCGCGAGTAGCGCCCGACGCCGGCCGCCAACACCGACGTGGGAAGCGGATTGCGGTGCGCCGCGGCGCGCAACCCCTCGACGAGCCCGCGATCGGCGAGCGGCGCGGGATAGATGCCGTGCGCCAGCGAGCGGACCTCGTCGAGCGCCTCCTCGACGTCGCCGCCGAGCCGGCGCAACACGGCGGCGGCTGCGACGCCGTTCCCGTGTCCATCGGCTGTCCGCTCGGCCGCGAGCTCCAGCTTGATGCGCAGTGCGACGAGCCGCTGCTGCGCGCCGTCGTGCAGGTCGCGCTCGATGCGCCGGCGCTCGTCGTCCGCGGCGGCCTGGATGCGTGCGCGCGACGCGCGCACCGCGCGCACCAACGACGACGTCTGCGCCGACAGGCGATGGTTGTCGAGCGTCATCAACGCGTACGAGGTCGCCGTGTCGATGAAGGCGCGGTCATCCTCCAGCGCCGCGTCGTGGACGATCGCCGCGACCAGATGGTCACCGTCGACGATCTTCGTCACGGCGCGACCGGCCGCGACCGACGGCGGATCGACCCGGTGCCCGTGCGCGTCGCCCCAGTGCCCCTCGCCGTTGCCCAGCCAGTACACGATCTCCAGCCCAGGATCGTCGAACGCCTCGGCGAGGGCGATCCGCAGATCCTCGGGGGTGGGGTGCGTGCGAAGCCTCGCGGCGAGCCGCTGGGTCGAGCGGGCGATGAACACCCACCAGCGCACGAGGCCCGCCAGGAACGCGACCGCCGCCAGCGGCACCGCCAAGGTGAGCAGCCACAGCGACACCTCGACGAGGTGGGAGTCGGGCGCGACCCGTCGCCCGAGGAGGAGCCCGCTGAATGCCGCGCAGCGAAAGCACGCCGCGGCCAACACGGGCGCGAGTGCGCGGCGCGTCAGGCGGGTCGCGCTGCGGATGCGCCACGCGAGCCGCACGGCGACGGCCGCGAAGAGCAGGATCGCGATCATCTCCCGCAGCGGACGCACGACATCCTCGATCACCCCCGGCTCCGATCCGCTGACCATGAACGCGTTCCCGGGACAGCCGACGTTGCAGCTCATCACCGAACCGGGCACCGGATAGCGCTCGACCAACAGCGCCGTCGGCAGGTACAGGATCAGCACGAGCAGGACCGCGATCCAGACCAACGCCCGATCGACACGGCTGTCGAGCCGGCCGGTCGGGAACGCCAGCAGGAGAAAGATCAGCAGTGGCTCGAACACCCACTGCGAGACCCGCCCGATGCTGTAGAGCGTCGCGGCGTCGGCGTTCGCGAGCGTCGTGAGGAACCATACGAAGCTCGCCACCAGGAGCAGTGCTCCGAAGCGCTCGAAGGGCGGCCGGTGAAGCGCGAAGAGGCCCACCGCGATCGGCACCGCGACCGTCAGCATCCGCACGACGGCCTCCAGCCATGCGTACTCCGACCCCGAGCCCGACGCCGTCAGGGCGCCCGTGACCGCGCACATCGCGATCGCCGCGGCGCAGACCGCAGCTGATCCGGCCCGTGAAGTCAAATCGACGCGCACCTCGCGCTTGTGGGGGGAATACGGCCGCCTTGCCAGGGCGAGGCGGTCCGTGACCCGACCCTAACCCGTTGGCAGTGCGTTAAGCAATCGTGCGCGTTCCGGCCTCGGGTCGGTGGTCGTGCCAGAGCGATCGCAACAGGCGCGGGCCGAAGTCCTGCTTGCGGACCAAGCGGACGGTCTGGGTGATCTGCGCGGCGGCGGGCAGGTCGATCGGGTCCTCGATCGAGATCAGCACGAGCAGCGTGTCGGGGTGACTCTCGCGCAGCCGCCGCGCGACCTCGATGCCGTCCAGGCCGGGCATGCGCACGTCGAGCAACACCAGCTGCGGCGCGAGCCGGGCGACCGCTTCGAGCGCCTCCTCGCCGCTCGCGGCCTCCCCGACCGCTTCAAAGCCCGCGGTCGCGTCGATCACCTCACGCGCGATCCCGCGGAACACCGCCTGGTCATCGACCGTGAGGACGCGGACATCCACGGGTCACATCGCGGCCCGCGCCTCATCCCAGCGCGCCGTGAGCGCGAAGATGACGAGGACGTCGAGCAGGATCATGATCGCCGACCAGACCGGATACTCACCGCGGCAAACGTCAACCAGCCCGCCCGAGCGCCCGACGGACGCGCGGACGATTCAAAACGCTGCGCGTGAGACATGCATCACTCCTCAATTGCCGTTTCGCAGCGACTCTAGGTCGCGCCCGGGCACCACGACAATGGCGCGCGCCCCCACATCGGAGGGGGTGCCCGCTTCCCTCCCGCTCTCGTACCGCTACGGGCCGTCGGACTGGGCGAGGAAGACGAGCGCCGCCTTGACCCGCGGGCTGACGTCCTGGGCCGATTGAGACTGCGAGAGGTTCAGCTTGAGGAAGATCGCGTTGATGTGCTTCTCCACCGCACGCTTCGTGAGCACGAGGTCGGCGGAGATGGCCGCATTGCTCTTGCCCTCCGCGATCGCGGCGAGCACCTCCAGCTCCCGCGGCGTCAGCTCCGCCAGCGGGGAGCGCTCGCCGCGGGCCTTGGCCGCGACGAGGACCTCGACGATCTTCGGGTCGATGACCGACTGGCCGCTCGCGACGGCCTCGATCGCCGCGACGAGCTGGCGGCGGTCGTGCACGCGCTCCTTGAGCAGATACGCTCGGCCCTCGGATCCGGACTCGAGCAGCTCCAGCACGTAGCCGGGATCTGCGTACTGGCTCAGCACCACGACGCCGATGCGCGGATGCGCGACGCGGAGGTGGGCAGCCAGCCTGATTCCCTCGTCGGTCTGTGTCGGTGGCATCCGGATGTCGGTCAGCACGACATCGGGCTTCCGCTCCTCGATCTCCCGCAACAGCGCGTCGGCGTCGCCGCACTCCGCCTCGAGCTCCAACTGCGGTGCGCCCGCGATGACCTGCCGCAGGCCCTCGCGGACGATGAAGCTGTCTTCTCCGAGGATGACGCGGATGGCCACGGCGCAAGCATGCCGACCACCCGCGTCTCACACAAGTGCACACCCTTGCCGGCGAGCGACGTCCATCGCCACGCTCACAGCACTGCCAGAAACAGGCGCGAGGAGAAGCTGATGAGCGGCATCGAGGAGTACCGGCCCGGCGCAGCGGCGCTCGCGCCACGGTCGTGGCCCGGGTCCGGACTGCACGTCTGCGCCTCATGCCGCCGCAGCGAGTTCGTGCACGCGGTGGAGCGGCAACGAGAGAGCGACGCGCGCTGGCGGTTGCGCCTGCGCTGCGGGCAGTGCGGACGCTGTCGCGACGTCATCGTGAGCGATGATCTCCTGCGCCGGTTCGACGCGGACGTGTCGCGCGGGCTCGTGGCCATCGCGAGCGCCGTCACGACGCTCGATCGCGCGCGCATGGCCGACCAGGCCGACGCCCTCGCGGCAGCGCTGCGGCTCGATCTCATCGACGCAGGCGACTTCCGCCCTTGAAGCCGAAGGGGAGGTACGCCTGCTCGCCGGAACACCGGCGTGCGCCCTTGCCTGCCGGCCGGCGGTCTGGGTTGCTTTAGCGGTGACAGAAGCGGCACCCGCACCTGATCGCAAGCCCCGGCGCCGCGGCCTCGCGCTCGCGCTCGTCGTGGTCGCCGCCGTGCTCGCGTTCGCCGCGATCCTGGCCGTCTGGGTCAACCGGCAGGTACTGAACACCGACAACTGGACGACGGCCAGCAGCCGCATGCTGGAGAGCCCGGCCGTCCGCGACCAGCTGAGCGCCTATCTGGTCGATCAGCTCTACGCCAACGTGGACGTCGAGGCCCAGATTCGCGAAGCGCTGCCCCCACGGGTTCAGCCGCTCGCGGGGCCCGCGGCCGGGTTGCTGCGCGATCGGATCGAGCTGCGTGCCAGGGAGGCGCTGTCGCGCCCGAAGACCCAGGAGCTCTGGGAGGACGCGAACCGCGCCGCGCACCAGGCGCTGATGCGGGTCATCGATGGTGATGTCGAATCGGTCCAGCTCGACGTGAAGGCGCTGCTCGAGCAGACCGAGCAGCAATCCGGCGTGGGAGGCCGCGTCGCTGGAGCTCTCCCCGCCGGCGCGGCCCGCATCACGATCCTGCGATCCGACCAGCTGGACGGCGTGCAGGCCGCCGGAAAGCTGCTGAAGTCGCTGCCGGTGGTGCTCGTGCTGCTGTCGCTCGGGTTGTTCGGCGCAGCGCTCGCAGTCGCCCCGGGGTGGAGGCGGCAGGCTGTGCGGGCCTATGGTGCGGGCCTCGTCGCCGCCGGCGCGGGCGCGCTCGTCGCGAGCTCGCTCGCGGGCGACGCAGTGGTCGGGACGCTGGCTCAGACGGCGGCGACGGAACCCGCGGTGCGGGATGTGTGGGGAATCTCCACGACGCTGCTCGAGGAGGCGGCGGTGGCGACGATCGGCTACGGGCTCGTGATGATCGTGGGCGCGTGGCTCGCCGGCCCCTCGGCATGGGCGATCGCGCTGCGCCGGAATCTCGCGCCGTACCTGCGCGAGCCTGCGCTCGCCTACGGCGCGTTCGCCGTGCTGGCCGCCGTCGTCGTGCTCTGGTGGTCACCCACCCCTGCCACCCGCAACCCGGTGACGGCCATCGTTCTGCTCGCGCTGCTGGCGCTCGGGTTCGAGGGATTGCGCCGCCGGACGGCCGCCGAGTTCCCGCGCGCCGACCGCGCCGACGCGCAGCAGCGCATGCGGCAAGGTCTCGCCCGGCTCGGGCAATCCACTCGTGCGACGGCCGGCGCCGCGGCAGGGCGCGCCTCCGAGCTGGCCGCGACGGCGTCCGCGCAAGCGCGCGCGCGGAGCGCCGGCTCCGCGCACGAACCGAGCGCCGAGGACCTGCGCCTGGAGCGCCTCGAGCGCCTCGTGACACTGCGCGCCGACGGCATCCTCGACGACGAGGAGCTCCGCGCGGAGAAGGCGCGAATCCTCAGCGGCGATGACGGCCAGCAGCCGCCCGCCCCGCTCGCCCGGTGAACGAGCGCGGACTCGCCGGTCCCGCTGCAGGACGGCTCGTCGGCACGCTGCGGCGCAAGCCGCTCACGGCGCGCCGCGCGGCGGTCATCATCGGGTCCTACACCGTGCTCGTGACGCTTGCGGGCGGCTTGGTGGCCTGGCTGGCCGACCGCAAGGACTTCGACACCCTGGGCGACGGGATGTGGTGGGCGCTGCAGACGGTCACCACGGTCGGGTACGGCGATGTCGTCCCGAGCAGCGGTACGGGCCGCGTGATCGGTGCGGTCGTGATGATCAGCGGCATCGCGTTCCTCACGGTGATCACGGC
>DATHJG010000191.1:0-2177 GCA_035489875.1 Solirubrobacteraceae bacterium
CCTCGTCCTGACCGATGTGGGTGATGGCGCCGATCTCCTGGTAGTGGTCCGACCCGGAGTTCACCGTGATGATCGGGATGCCGGCTTCGTTGGCGGCCAGCAACGACGCCTCGAGGGCGCCGAAGTCGGGCACCGACACCACGAGACCATCGGGCGCCTTGGCGACGGCGGCATCGATCAGTGACGCCATCTCGGTCATGTCGTTCGCCGCGGGCGCGGAGTAGTTGACCGTCGCACCCATCTGCGCCGCGGCGTCGTCGACGCCACGCTTGAAGACCGACCAGAACGGGTCGGACGCCTGGCCGTGCGTAACGACCTCGATGGTGGCCCCGCCCTCTGTTGTGCTGGGCGATGGCGCGGCGCCTGCCGCGACCGTGGTGCTCCCCGCCAGCAGCGAAGCTGCCGCGAGCAATCCGTAACGGAGCTTGCGTGACATGAATTCCCCCTCTGAGTTCGCGGCAACGTCGCCGCCGTGTGCGGCGGGGCTAGCCGGCTGGCTGCTCCGCCGTGATGGACCGAAGATACTGCACGCTGGCGCGGGCGCTTTCGATCGGGCCGGAACCGGGCTCGGGTTCCGTTGCGCCGAGGTCGGTGTCCTGCTCGAGGACGTACCAACCCTGGTAGCCGGACGATTCCAATGCTTCGACCGTGGCCGCGATCGGCACGTCGCCGAGCCCGAGCGGGCAGAACACCCCGTCGATCGTCGCCTCGCGGAGCGTGCGCTCGCCGTCCCGTACCGACTGCACGATCGCGGCGCGAACGTCCTTGAGGTGCACGTGGGCGACGCGGTCGCCGGCGTCGCCCACGAACGCGACCGGGTCATAGCCGCCGAGGAACAGGTGCCCGGTATCGAGCGTCCACCGGACGTCGGAGCGCTCGAGCACGGTCTTCACGTCGGCGGCAGTTTCCACCAGCGTGCCGACATGCGGGTGGAGCGCATGCGTCAACCCGTACTCGTCGCACATCCCATCGAGCTCGCCGAGCATGCCGGCGAGGTGGTCCCATTGCGCCGGCGAGAGTTCGATCCGCGGGCTCCATCCCTCGTCGACCACGACCGTGGAAACGAACATGTCGCCGCCGGCCGCGGCGAACAGGGCGGCCGTCTCACGGGCATCGGCGAGCGTCGCCGCCCGCGTCTCCGGGTCGTGCAACACGACGGGGACGAATCCGCCGACGAATCGCATGCCGTGTCGGTCGAGGACCGCCCGGAGCGCAGCGGGCTCCCGCGGCAGAAAGCCCGGCGCGCCGAGTTCGGTGGCCGTGATGCCCAGCGAATGCATCTCGTCGAGGACGCGATCGGCGGGCAGCATCACGCCCCAGCCGGGTACCTCGCATACACCCCACGAGATTGGCGCTCCGGCAATCCGATCGACGTTGATCATTGGGGCACCATCACCCCGCGGGCGACCTCAGGAGTGCTGACGAGATGATGCCTCCAATGAGCTGCGCTCGCCGTAACGATTGTTCGCTCGCTTCGCTCGCTCACATCGGAAACCCTACGGCGACGAGATGTCCCGCCGCTCGGACGCGGCCTCGGCGACCGCGGCGCGGATCAGCGATTGCGCCGCCCAACTCATCAGGTCCGTGGCCTCGTCCGGCTCGAGCCTGCACGTGTCACGGGTGACGATCATCGCGTCGAGACCCACCGCCAAGGTCAACGCCATCGTCAACCGCTCCAGCGCGTGAGGTGGGAGCGTGCCCCGCAGCGGCTCGACTGCAGCGCGGATCCCGTCGAGCCGGGATGAGCCCCGCACCGGTGGCCGATCCTCCTCGGCGAGTTCGCGCTGTCTGAACCAATGGTCGAGCGCAGCCCGGGCCAGTCCTCGCCACAACGTCTCGTCGCCGAACTGCATGGCGGCGAATCGGCGCACGATTGCGTCGATCCGCCCCTCGGCATCGGCGGGCATGTCGTCGGTGATTCCGCCCGGTGGCGTCTGCCGGACTGCGATCGCGGCCCACAGCGCCTCGGTGTTCGGGAAGTATCGGTACGCGGTCGCGTTCGACACCCTCGCCGCTTCCGCGACCTCGGCGATGGACGGCAATGTGCCCTCGCGGGCGAGGGCGACCGCGGCGTCGAGCAGGGCATCCCGGGTGCGCAGCTTCTGATTTTCCCGACCCGTCGTGAGAAAGTCTTCTCGCGGTGATACGCTCATCTCATTATGATACACCTATCTGAT
>DATHJG010000192.1:0-2203 GCA_035489875.1 Solirubrobacteraceae bacterium
GGCGGCAACGTCGTCGGCGAGAGCGTGTCGGATCGGTCCCCCGGGCAGGAGTATCCGTCCGCGTCCGGGGGCGACAAGACGCTCGAGCCGATCACGATCGGCCGGCGCGTGAAGCTCGAACGCGACAACGACGACTTCTACGCTCGGCTGCATCGGCACGCGTCGGTGGAGGACGCGATCATCATCAACCGCAAGCCGCTCGGGAGCGACAACAACCCGGTCGGCAAGGGCCGCACGTGGACGGGGACGATCACGAACGTGAACGAGCCCGACAGCGACACCAACAGCGAGAACGAGCCGGCGGTCGTGGAGATCACGATGCAGCCCAGCGGCGTCGCGTGATGAGCGACCTGAACCTGGAACGCGTTAGCGACACCGACGAGGCGGGCGAGACGGGCTCGGCGCTCAGCCACATCCGCGGCCTGTACCGCAACGCGAGCCGCGAGCGGCGCCTCGCATTGCCGGTCCCGGAGCCGATGGGGAAGTTCGTGAAAGTCCGCTACCGCGCCCGCGACGACTTCGAGCACGTCGAGAGTCGCACGGGGCAGGACAGCAACCTCGACTACCTGATCCACCTGTGCGACGGCATCCTCGTCAAGACGTCGGCCGGGTGGGAGCCGCTCACCGACGGCGAGGGCGACCCCGCCCTGTTCTACCCGGACGCGCTGCGCGAACTGCTCGGCATCGACGTGCCCCCGGTATCCGCTGGCGGCACCCCGCGGCAGGCCGTGCTCGCCTTGTTCGTCGGCGCGCCGTTGCCGAACGCCGCGGTCGGGGATCACGTGCTCCGCGTGAACCGGTGGATGCAGACCGGGCAGTCACGCGTGGACGAGGAGGAGTTGCTGGGGGAATCCTGAGCCTCCCCGCGGTCCAGTTGGCTGGCTGGGCGTGCGCGCTCATCGGCGAACGCGGCTGGAGGCTCATGGAATCCGACGACCGGGCGGAGCACCTCGCGGTGCTCGCGGTCGCCAAGCATGCGCGGGACGCCCGGCGCGAACTGGCTCGTGAGCAGGCCCGACTGATCAGGGGGCGGTGAGATGGCGAGCGAAGAGGAACTGATCGCCATCCGCGTAAAGCTGCGCGATGCGCAGAAGGACATCCGTGACGCGAACAAGATCGCGGCCGGGATCGACGAGATCGGCGACGAAGCCGAGCAGGCGAGCCGGAAGGTCGACAAGGCGACCCGGAGCATCAACCGCCTGAACGCGTCGAGTTCGAAGACGCGCGTCAACTTCGGCCCGTTCTCCACATCGCTGCGCGGCGGCGCACTCGCGATCGGCGGCGTCATCCTCGCTGCGGAGAAGCTCACCCCCGCAGTGCTGTCCGCTGGGGAGGCCGTCGCGACGCTCGCTGGTGGCGCTGGTGCCGCGGGCGGCGTCGGGCTGCTGGCGCTCGGGCAGGCGAGCGTGGTCGCGTCACTGGGCCTCGGTGATCTCACGGAGGCGCTGGGCGGCTCTGAGGAGGCGGCGCGGAACCTGAGCCCGGAGGCGTACGAGCTCTACCGGACGCTGAGCGACGCGCGCGACGCGCTCAAGGAAACGTCAGAGGCCGCGATGCTGCCCGGCCTCACGCGCGGCGGCAGGGCCGCGATGCGGAACTTCGGCGTGCTCCAGAACATCGTGCACGCCACCGGCACGGAACTCGGGCGGCTCGCCGGGGACGCTGGTGGGATGCTCGGCTCTGCCGCGTGGGGCCGTGACGCCCAGACTCTCGGGCAGGCGAACATTCGGATCATCGGGGACCTCGGCGACGGCGTCCTGCACCTCGCGGACGCTGGCCGGCACCTGCTCGTGGAGGCTGGCCCCTTGGCCGAGTGGCTCGCCGAGAACGCGGAGCAGGGCTCCGCGGCGGCGGAGGCGTGGGCGGAGGGTGCGCGCAAGGGTGGCGACCTGCGCCGGTTCTTCGTGGACGCGAAGGGCGACATTCGCCTGTTCGGCGAGAGCGTCGACAACGTCGCCGACGGACTCGGGAACCTGTTCGGCAATCAGGACGTCGACGGTACCCGGTTCCTGGAGACGATCGAGAAGGCAACCGCTCGGTTCGAGCGCTGGACCGACAGCCCCGCGGTCCGCGAGGACTTCGGCAGGGCGATCCGCACGGAGATCGCTGACGGTGTCGCTGCTGCCGCGGGCGCCGCGGCGAACACGCTCCCGCTCGCGGCTGGCCGCGCGGCTGAGGTGTTCTGGGACTCGTTCTGGACGGC
>DATHJG010000193.1:0-3248 GCA_035489875.1 Solirubrobacteraceae bacterium
GCAGGAGATCATCCCCGGCCCCGGTGAAGCGACCCCTGTCAGCGACGGGCCGGCGACGAACGCGGTCAACCTGTACCTCGTGGTCCTCGGCGGCCTCGTCCCGCTCGTCGGCTACGCCCTGAACCACTTCGCACCGTGGACCACGGAGCCCGTGCGCACGGCTGTCGTCGCGCTCGTCACCGCCGCCCTGGTGCTGCTCGCCGCGTTCGGCGTGGACTTCACGACGGAGCAGATCGCCGCGATCGGCGCGTTCGTCGTCGCCACGTTCGGCGTCGGCGAGATCGTCCGTGCGCGCGTCACGCCGACCGGAGGGGAGTAGGCCATGACCCCCGCGGAGCAGCGGCAGCGGATCTGGCGGGCGGCCCGAGCGTTCAAGGCGGAGATCGTCGCGCTCCTTCCCGACCGGGCGGATCACATGGCGGCGTGCGTCAAAGCGGACTGGGCGGCCGTGCATGCGTGCGCGGTGATCGGGCGGCAGGCCGCCGCATAGCGTTCCGCCGGGTCACCCGGCATCATCGGAAGTCCAGAGACCAAGCCCCCGCAGCCCTCCATGGCTGCGGGGGCTTTTCGCGTTTCTGACGCTGCGTCGACTGCTCAGGACCACTTATCGAACGGGGCTGTGCGTCCGCACAACGCACGATAAAGACCCGCTACGAGCGGGAAAGTCCCGGATGTGACCGCTAGACGGCGCCGCGTCGTACGTTCATGCTTGTTTGCGAAGGCGCCCGGGATGGTGGGCAAGGGGGCGCGAGACGCGAGTCGGGCTGGTCCTTGGGAAGGGAGAATGCCGTGCCCCCGAACGGCGGTGAATCGAAGTGACCCCGCAGCGCGTTGGGCCCGTGTACGACCCCGTCATCGACGAGCGTGAGCGGGCAGCAAGCGGATGCCGCGTGATGGCGTCCACCGCCCGGTCAATCGGGCAGGCGATCATGGGCCGGTTCCCCGACGATGACCATGGCGGGTGGTTCATGCGGATCGCGGAGTCCCTCGAGCTCCACGCCGACGTATTGGTTCCACCGCCGGAGGAGCCGGTAGGTCGGGCGGGGCCGGGATCTCGTCGGTCGGGGCGCGCGCGGCTGCGGGTGGTTCGCTGACTTCGATGTCGACGTCTTGTAGGACTCCGACGAGGGATTCGATGCGTTCGAGGATCTCGGATTGCCGCGCGAGGTTCTCGTTCTGCTGGGCGATCTGAGCAGCGAGATCCTCCCGCGCCTGCTCGGCGGCTTCTAGTTTCGCTTCGATCCGGGCGAGTCGAGCGCTGTCGTCGTCGTCCGCGGCCTCCAGGGGCTCGTAGAAGAAGCTGACGGGTACTCCGAGTGCGTCCGCGAACAGCGGCGCCTCGTGCGGCTCCAGCCTGCGTTCTCCGCGCTCGATCCTGCCGACGTTCTTATCGCCGAGCTTGGGCGTGTTGATCCGCTCCGCGAGCTGCGCTCGCTGGAGGCCGGCTATCCGGCGTGCCGCAGCAACCCGCTTCCCGACCGCTCGGTCATCGTCCATAAACGGCAAGCTACGGCTAACGATCCGGGCCGCGCATGGACACACGTACCCATTGATGGACGCTCCTTGACTTTCCGGGACGTTCGATCTATCTTTGGGTCATGTCATCCATCCAGCCCTCCCGCGACAAGGCCGCGGGCCGCCTGCTCCGCGAATGGCGCCTTGACCGGGGGCTGTCTCCGGAGGCCCTGAGCTGGGAGCTCCGGCGCGCGAAGCTCCAGTCGGTCTCCGGCAAGCAGATCCGGCGCATCGAAGCCCACGGTGTCATCCCGACGCCGCGCGTGATGTTCGCTCTCGCCTCGTACTTCGACGCGCGTCCGTCTGAGGTCTGGAACACGGCACTGAGGGTGGCGGCATGAACCGCGCCAAGCAAATCCGTCTTGACCGCGGCTATGGCGTCGTGGACGTCATCGAGGGCGCGGGCATCAGCGCGCGAACGCTGCGGAAGGTCGAGAACGGCGAGGAGGTCAAGACGTCGGCGCTTGCTCGTCTCGCGACGTTCTATGAGGCGCAGCCGTCATCGCTGCTCGCACCGGCCGTGTTCGACGACCCGGAACGGAGCGCGGCGTGAGCCGGGTCGATGTTGAGCGCGCCCGCGCGATGCGCGCAGACGGACAGACGCTCAAGGAGATCGGAGAGCAGTTCGGTGTGACGCGCGAGCGCATCCGCCAACTGGTGGGCTCACCGCTTCGCGAGAAGACATGCGAGCGGTGCGGCACCCGCTTCGAGACCGGCCGCGCGGGTCATCGCTTCTGCTCCCGGACTTGCGCGGTAGCCGCGCAACACGGGCGGAACCGCAACTGCGAGTGCGGTTCCCCCATGTCAGCCACGGCGACGTCGTGCTGGGACTGCACGCAGACGGCTCACGAGAACGTCCGCGCCGAGCGTCGACGCCTGATCGCCGAACTCTGGCGCGAGGGTCTCCCGGTGCGGGAAATAGCAGCCAAGGTCGGCGCAGCTAACGCGAACGTCGTGGGCGTCGAGATGGCGCGGATGAGGAACACCGGCTGGGATCTGCCGCCGCGGCGCGCCGGCTGGAACGGTCACAGTTGGCCCACCGGGCTTCCCCCGCTCCCTCCTGAGACCCCCGCCCAGGCGCGGGCCAAGTTCCACCATGCCTTGCTGAATGGGCAGATCCGGCGCGCGACGCGGTGTGAGCGTTGCGGGCGCGAGGGTTACGTCGACGGCCACCACCACGACTACTCCAAGCCTCTCTACGTCGAGTGGCTATGCCGTAACTGCCACACCACTCATCACGCCGCAGCCAGGAAGGCGAGCGCATGAATTTCCAGTCCCAGCCGGCCATAGTCGCCGGCTCGTTGCTGATGGATGAGCAGCGCGATCACCGGCATGACGCGCCCGCGCGCGCAAAGCAGTGCACATGCGGGCACCTGGCCGGCGACCATCGGAGCGCCGGCTCGAGCTGGCCGCATCCGCCGCGGCTCGGGGTCTGCCTCATCACGGGGTGCGAGTGCCGGGGCTTCCAGCCCCCACGCACGATCCCCGGCACGAACAGGACCGCGTAGCCATGCACGACTTCCATGAGCGCCTACCCGGCTACGACGAGCGCAACATCTGGCACGACGGCTGCGGCGAGTGCGAGACGCGCGCCGCGATCCCGCTCCTCGGCCTCACCCACCTCGACCACGGGCTTGAGGCGAAGCTCGCGGAGATGTTCGGGCGATGAAGACCATGGACGAGGCGTGCACCGACGACTACCGGCAGAAGCGGCAGATGGACGACCTGCGCCA
>DATHJG010000194.1:0-2843 GCA_035489875.1 Solirubrobacteraceae bacterium
CACCACCGAACGCGTCCAGCGCCCGCTTGAGCTTCTCGCGCAGCCACGCCAGCGTCGACGGCGCCGCCTCATGCTGCCCCAGGTACGCGTCCGCCAGCTCGCGCAACGTCACGTTCGGCCGATGCAGTGGGCCGAGCCGGACGCGACGCAGCGCATCCTCAAGCGCCGCACGCGCCTCCGACTTGCTCCGGAACCCCAGCGTGGCATTGGAGGTGGTACTGCGGAGCAGCTCAGCCCCACCGGGCGCGCTGGTAGATGGTGACGAGCACGCCGTCGCCGTATGTGGTGGCCTCGGTCAGCGTCCATGTGGTCTTGTCCGGAGTCTGTGTCCACAGGGTTTGGCCGTGGCCGAGGATGACGGGGAACGACATGAGGTGGATCTCGTCGACCAGGTCGTGCGTGAGCAGCCCTTGGACGAGCTGGATGCTGCCGGCCACCAAGATGTCGCCGTCGACTTCGCGCTTGAGGCGAGACACCTCGTCGGCGAGGTCGCCGGAGAGTACGGTCGTGTTGGTCCACTGCGGGTCGGTAAGCGTGCTGGAGACGACGTACTTCGGCATGCTGTTGAGCTTGTCGGCGAGTTCCCCCTCCTCCTGCGGCCACGCCTCGGCGAATCCCTCGTAGGTCTTGCGTCCGAGCAGCTGTGCGCTTGCCGCGAGCGATTCGACCTCCTTGTATCGCTCGCCGTCGGGTCCACGATCGAACTCGAAGCTCCAGCTGGGGTACTTGAACTCCTCCCCGCCGGGTGCTTCGACGACGCCGTCGAGCGAGATGAATTCGGTCACCACGATCTTTCCCATGTCAGACCTCCTTGATGAATGCGCGCAGCGCGGCGGCGAGCACCTCGGGTGTGGTGCTGTGGTTCTCACCTGGCACGGCTTTGAGGGTGGCGGTGGGCAGATGCTCGGCGATGGCTCGCGCACCGGTGGCGAGGGCCGGCCAGGTGTCGCTGCCGTGCATGACGAGGACGGGGACGTCGACCTGGTTCCAGAGGTCGGTGCGCAGTGGCTTGCCGGACATGGTGTCGCCGACGTTGCGGCCGTCGTAGGCGATTGTGGGTGCGATCGCCTCGAGCCCGGGCCACATGTCGGCGTCCTCCCGCATCTCGGCGACCATCTCCTCCGGCATGCCGGCCGCGACGGTCATGAACAGGGCGACGGCGTCGCCCGGCCGTCCGTCGGCGACGGCTGCGTCGAGGCGCTCGACGTAGTCCGCCGGCAGCTGGGGGCGGGAGTCGTCGACGAGGGCGTTCGGCTCGAAGAGCGCGAGACGCGCGATCGGGACACCGGCCTGTGCGGCGTTGAGGGCGAGATTCCCGCCGGAAGACCAGCCGAACACCGTCGCCGGGCGACCGTGGCCGGCCTGCTCGATGATCGCGGTGAGGTCCTCGAACTCGCGCTCGACGGCGTAGGGCGGGGTGTCTCCGCTCTCGCCGCGGCCGCGACGGTCGTAGTTGATCACGAGGAACTCGTCGGCGAGCAGCTCGGCCGTCTCCGGGTTCTCGGGACTCGTGGCGCGATACGCGGTCGCGCCGTCGATGATGATGATGAGGTCGCCGTCACCCCACGCCGTAAAGGCGATAGTGGTGCCGTCGGCCGAGGTGACAGTGCCGTTGGACAATTCGCTGAGCCCTTCCTAGTCGGGTTTCGTCGCGGTGCAGATCACCGCGACGAAACCATGCTAAGAACGCTCTGGGTTCTCGGTCTTGTACAAGAGCGACATCGGATCGTCGGCGTCGTTGCGCCGCCGCAGCTGCGTCGCGGTGCGACCGATGAACCGTTTCAGCGCCTTCGCGAGGTGCGACTGGTCGTAGTAACCGAGCCGGTGCACGACGTCGATCGGAGCGGTTCCCTCGCCGAGCAGCACGGCGGCCTGCCGGGCGCGTTCGATCTGCCGGATCGCGCCCTGTGTGAGCCCGGTCGCAGCCGCGACCCGACGCTGTAACGACCGTGATCCCACCATGGCAATCCCGCCCCACACGACCTCGGCCACGAGCGGATCACGGACGAGCACCCCGGCGCGCACGAGCTTGTCGACGAACTGCTCCGCGTTGTCGATGTGGGGGATCTCCCATTCCTCGCCACGCAGGATGAACGTTGTTCCGGTGACGTGGGGACTCTCGATCTCACTGTCTACTAGCCGGGCGAGCGGCAGGTGCGACATAGACGTCCCATGTGCGAAGGTGATCCCCAATGACTCGGAATCGCCCGTGATCTCAGCGATGGACGCCCTCGTCTCCGGCCCACGGACGGCGGCATGGATCACGCCCCGGTCTTCCCAGAAGACCAGCTCCCAGGTCGACGTCGCGATCGATGTCATGCTCTCGACTCCCGAGGTGCGCCCACGCCAGACCCGCTCGACGTAGGGCGAGTCTGACCCGCGGTGATCGCTCTCGATCGACATGCCGCTCCGTTCAGGCGAATCCACAGAGTGGCGAACGCGTAAACCCTAGAACGAGTCGAAGGCTAACACCCTCCCTAGCTGATCCCACGTCCAAACTCCTGCACACCGCCGCGATCATCAGCGCGATCGGGATACGGGCCGTGCCGTCGCGAGCGCAATGTCCGCGACGGGCGGACCGTTCGGAGTGAAGCGGCGACGTTGGCGCACGGATTCCGGATCCGCCGGCCGACCTCGACGCCGAGGAGCGCTCGTTCATCGCCGCAGCGCGATGCTGGTACCGGGAGGAAGCCGCTTACAACGATGTGCAGGCCACCAAGCCGCAAACGCTCGGCGTCGCGCTCAACGACTCTCCGGCCGGACTACTGGCCTGGATCGCGGAGACGTACCGCACGTGGAGCGTGCCCGGTGCGCTGTTCTCGGTCTTCTCCGAAGACGACCTG
>DATHJG010000195.1:0-5348 GCA_035489875.1 Solirubrobacteraceae bacterium
CCCGCCGCCCGGCACCCCGCCCGGCACCCCGCCCGGCGACAGCCCGCCGCCGAACTCGACCCCGAACGTGGTCCCGCCGCCCAGCGGCGACGTCCTGCCCGAGGCGATCGCGTCCGGCCGTGCGTCGCTGCGCGGTCCGAGCGGCTGCGTCAAGCAGGCGTTCCAGGCGCGCGTCAACGGGCGCAGCATCGCCTCCGTGACGTTCTTCGTGGACGGCCGGCGCGTCAAGCAGGTCAATGCCCAGCGCGCCAGCTACTCGCTCACGGTGCTCCCGCGCACCTACGGCTTCGGCCGCCACAAGATCGTGGCGCGCGTGCGGTTCACGGCCGCGAGCGAGACGAAGGGGCGCAGCATCCCGCTGACGTTCCGCCGCTGCGCGCAGGGCGCGACCGACCCGCGCTTCACCGGCTGACGCGCGGCGCAACAACTCCCAGCCCCATCCGGAGGCCCCGAGCGATCGGGGCCTCCGCCCGTTTCAGGGGCGGCGGCACGCGCGGACGAACGCGCCGATCAGGCGGTCGGCCTCGTCCTCCTCGGGGTGCCAGAGGACGCCGAGCATGAAGCGCCGCCGCGCGTCCTCGACCGCCTCGGCGGTGCCGTCCCCCTCGGCTTGGGCCGTGACCCGCAGCCCGTCGCCGACGCGGGCGACGCCCTGGTGGTGGTAGCTCTTGACCGTCGCGCGGGTGGCGCCGGCCGCGAGCGCCGCGAGGCTGTCCGGCTCGATCTCGACGCGGTGCTCCGCGAAGTCGCCGTTCTCGCCGCGGTGGATGTCGTGGTCCAGCCGGTCCGGCAGGTGCTGCTCGAGCGCGCCGCCGTAGGCGACGTTGACGACCTGCATGCCGCGGCAGACGCCGAGGCAGGGCAGGTCGCGCTCGACCGCGGCGCGGACGAGCAGCAGCTCGAACGCGTCGCGCTCGGCGGAGGTCGCCTCGGTCTCCGCGTGGGCCGGCTCGCCGTAGGCGTCCGGGTCCAGGTCGGCGCCGCCGGTGACGAGCACGCCGTCGAGCAGGTCGAGCAGCTCGGTCGGGTCCGCGAGGTCGGCGGGCGTGGGGGCGAGGAGCAGCGGACGCCCGCCCGCGTGCGCGACCGCGCGCACGTACGAGAGCGGCACCATCGCGGCCGCCTCCGTCCAGAGCCCGCCGTACTGCACGGTCTCGAGGTTGCAGGTCACTCCGATGTTCGGCGTCACGGCGGGCCAGTATCGCGCTTGAGCGCGAGCACGCGCGCGGCCGACTCGCGCACGCGCTCGCGGAAGGCCGGCGAGCGCTCGGCGACCGCCAGGAGGTGCTGGTAGACGGGCGCGTAGGAGCCGCGGCCGGTCAGCAGCAGCAGGTCGGCGCCGGCGCGCACGGCCCGCTCGGACACGGTCGCGATGTCGCCGGTGGCGAGCGACGCCCGCGCCTCCATCGAGTCGGTGACGACCACGCCGCGGAAGCCCATGCGCTCGCGCAGCAGGTCCCCGACGATCGGCTGCGACTGCGAGGCGATCCGATCCGGGTCGAGCGTCGGGTAGCGGGCGTGGCCGACCATGACGAGCGGCACGCCCGCCGCGATCGCGGCGGCGAACGGCGGCAGGTCGGTGGACTCGAGCTCGGCGCGCGAGCGGGCGACGGTCGCCGGCCCGTCGTCGGTGTTGACCGTCGCGCCGCCGAGGCCGGGGAAGTGCTTCGCCGTCGCCGCCACGCCACCGGCGCGCCAGCCCCGCACCGCGGCCGCCATCGCGTCGCTCGCCGCGTCCGGCTCGCTGGCGAACGCGCGCCCGCCGAGCGCGGCGCCGGCGACCGAGGGGACGTCGCCGACCGGCGCGAGGCTCACGGTGATCCCCAGCCGGCGCAGCGCCGAGCCGGCCGCCTCCGCGTCGGCGCGCACCGAGCCCGCCGCCTGCTGCTGGGGGGCGGAGGCGGACGGCGCCGCCCACGGCACGATCCGGATCTCGCCGCCCTCCTGGTCGACGGCGACGATCGGGCGCCCGCCGGCGCGACGCAGCGCGCGGGTGAGCGCGCGCAGCTGCGTGGGATCGGCGACGTTGTCGCGGAACAGGATCGCGCCGGCGGCGCGGCGCTCGCGCAGCGCGTCGCGCACGTACCCGGGGACCGTGGTGCCGGCGAACCGGAGCACGATGAGCTGGCCGACCTGCTGGCGCAGCGTGAGCCCGTCGACCGGCGCGGCGTCCGCCCGCGCGGGCGCCTCCCGGGCCTTCGGGTCCGGCGCCGGCGTGCCGGCGCGCTCGTCATCGCCCGACGACGCGCCCACCGCGAGCCCGAGCGCGAACGCGGCCAGCGCGCCGGCGAGCAGGTTGCGGCGCCGGCGGTGGATCGACGCGCGGTTGGCGGGCACGCGGCACGAGGCTAACGCTGAACGCGGCGCGCGCACCCGATAGCCTCCGCACCGTATGACGGAGCACATGGCGAAGGTCGGCGAGCTCGAGCTCTGCTACGAGACGTTCGGAAGCCCGGACGACCCGGCGCTCCTGCTGGTCATGGGGCTGGGCACGCAGATGATCGGCTGGCCCGATGACTTCTGCCGGGCGCTCGCCGCGCGCGGGTTCCAGGTGATCCGCTACGACAACCGCGACATCGGCCGCTCGACGCTCTTCCGCGGGAAGCGCCCGCCGACGATCAAGCAGTTGCTGCTGCGCGACAAGACGGCCGCGGCGTACTCGCTCGCCGACATGGCCGACGACGGGATCGGGCTGCTCGACGCGCTCGGGATCGAGCGCGCGCACGTCGCCGGCGCATCGATGGGCGGCATGATCGCCCAGACGATGGCCGCCCGGCACCCGGATCGCGTGCTCTCGCTCGCGTCGATCATGTCCAACACCGGCCACCGCTGGAAGGGCATGCCGGGCCTGCGCGTCTACCCGATGTTCATGCGCCGCCCCGCCGACAACCGCGAGGGGGCGATCGAGTCGACGGTCTCGACGTTCCGGCTGATCGGCTCGCCCGGCTTCCCGTTCGAGGAGGAGGAGCTGCGCCGCATCGCGCAGCTCAGCTACGAGCGCGGCTACAACCCGGCGGGCACGGCGCGCCAGCTCGCCGCGATCCTGGCCGCCGGCGACCGCACGGACGAGCTGCGCCGCATCGCGGCGCCGACGGTGGTCGTCCACGGCACGCGCGACCGCATGGTCCGGCCGTCCGGCGGGCGGGAGACGGCGAAGGCGATCCCCGGCGCGCGGCTCGTCGAGATCGACGGCATGGGCCACGACCTGCCGCCCGGCGCCTGGGACCGGATCATCGACGCCGTCGTGTCGAACATCGAGCGCGCGGACGCGTCGTCCCGGAGCGCCGCCGCCGCGTAGCCTGCGGCGCGTGCGCTTGACGATCACCCGCGCCGGACCCGAGGCGCTCGATCGGCTCCGGCCGCTGTGGCTGGAGCTCCACCACCATCACCAGGCGGTCGGCGGGCCGGCGCTGGGGCCGTACGTCGACGACGAGACCTCGTGGTCGGCGCGGCGCGAGCTCTACGTCGAGTTCCTCGCACGCGGCGGCTTCGCGCTGCTCGCCGAGCGCGACGGCGCGCTGATCGGCTACGCGATGGTCGCGGTCAAGACGTCGGCGGAGACCGAGCTGGACGACACCTGGCGCGCGGGCGCGCGCGTAGCCGAGATCGAGACGGTCTCGGTGGCGCCCGCCGCGCGCGGCAGGGGGGTCGGCTCGGCACTGCTGGACCGCATCGACGCCGAGCTGGAGTCCGCCGGCATCCGCGACGTCCTGGTCGCCGCGTTCGCGACGAACGCCGACGCGATCCGGCTCTACGAGCGGCGCGGCTTCCGCCCGGCCTCGCTCCACCTGATCCGCCTGGCCGAGCGAACCTAAAGAGGGTCTGACCCCGTTTAGGTGAAAGGCGCGCATCGGCGTACGATCCGATCGAGGCGCACATGGCCGCGACCGAGTCCATCACCGTCGAGTGTCCGCAATGCGGCCACCACTTCCAGGACTGGTGGAGGCCGTGCGCGAACCTGGAGATCGACCCGGATCTGGCCGATCCCGGGTACCTCGACTGCGCCGCGACCGCGACGTGCACGCACTGCGGCAAGACGATCCGGCTCGGCGTGCTGACCGCGGACGGGGACGTGTGGCGCCGCCGGTAGGCTGACGCGCCCGATGCCGCCTGCCGACCTCGCCGTCCTCGGCGCCGCGATCCGCACGCTCGACCCCGCGCGGCCGCGCGCGAGCGCCGTCGCCGTCCGCGACGGGCTGATCGTCGCCGTGGGCGACGACGCCGAGGTGCGTGAGCAGGTCGGGCCGTCGACGCCGGTGATCGACGGGCGCGGCATGGCGCTCGTGCCGGGCCTCGTCGACAGCCACATCCACCCGTTCCACGGCACCGACGGCACGCGCGGCGCCGACCTGGGCGGCCTGCGCACGCTCGACGAGGTCCGCGGCGCGCTCGCCGCGGAGCGGGCGCGCTGCGCGCCCGGCGAGTGGCTGCTCGGGTGGGGACTCTCGTACGACGTGTTCGGCGGCGAGCCGATCGCCGCCGACGCGATCGCCGGCGTCACCGGCGACGCGCCCGCGTACCTCACGTTCTTCGACTACCACTCCGGCCTGGCGAGCCGGCCGGCGCTCGCGGCGGCCGGCGTCGACGGCCAGCGCGCGTTCTCCGCCGGCTCCGCGGTGGTGTGCGACGAGGCGGGCGTCCCGACCGGCGAGTTGCGCGAGCATCCGGCGATGGGGCTGGTGGCCGGGCTAGTCCCGGAGCGCACGCGCGCCGAGCGGCTCGACGCGTACGCCGGCTCGCTTCGCCGGCTGAACACGCTCGGCCTCACCGGCGGCCACGTGATGCTCGGCTGGCCATGGCTGCTGGAGGACGTCGAGGAGCTCGAGGCGCGCGGCGACCTCACGCTGCGCTGCGTCGTCCCGCTGCTGATGGAGCCGGAGACCAGAGACGAGCAGCTCGAGACGCTGCTCGCCCTCCGCGACCGCGGCGGCCGGCGCTGGCGCGCGGGCGTCGCGAAGTTCTTCATCGACGGCGTGATCGACTCCGGCACCGCGTGGCTGTTCCAACCCGGACCGCAGGGAGAGGGGACGGAGCCGTACTGGCCCGATCCCGGCCGCTACGCGGAGGTCGTCGCGCGCTGCGCCCGCGCCGGCTTCCAGTGCGCGACGCACGCGATCGGCGACCGCGCCGTGGCGGCGGCGCTCGACGCGTACCGCGACGCGGGCGCGCGGGGGACCGGCCCGCACCGGATCGAGCACCTCGAGACGATGCGCGACGCCGAGTTGGCGCGGCTCGCGGCTGAGGGCGTCGCCGCGGCGATGCAGCCCGTGCACGCCGAAGGGCTCGACGAGCCCGGGCCGTTCAACTGGCGCGACAAGCTGCGGCCGGAGCAGGCCGCCGCCGGCTTC
>DATHJG010000196.1:0-10102 GCA_035489875.1 Solirubrobacteraceae bacterium
CTTCGGCGACGTTACGTTTGGAGCCTTCGGAAATGTACGACAGACAGGTGCGACGTCGCCGCGCGGTGCTCTTCGCGCTCGTCGCGTGCTGCCTGGCTCTGCTCACCGCGTACTTCGGCGAGTCCTCCGGCGGGCCGCTGAAGTCCGTGCAGACCGGAGCAATGGAGGTCGTCGCGCCGGTGCAGGAGGGCGCCAACCGCGCGCTCAAGCCGTTCCGCGACCTGTTCGGCTGGTTCGGCGACACGCTGGACGCCAAGGACCAGCGCGACAAGCTCGAGGCCGAGCGCGACGCGCTGCGCCAGGAGGTCGCGCGCCTGCAGTTGATGGAGAACGAGAACGCGGAGCTGCGCGACCTCGTCGACTACGGCCGGGCGAGCGGGCTCGCCGCATACGAACCGGTCACCGCGCGGGTGTACAGCCGCTCGAACTCGTCCTGGTACTCGACGATCGAGATCAACAAGGGCTCCAGCGACGGCGTCCAGGTCCACCAGCCGGTGATCAACGGCAAGGGCCTGGTCGGCAAGGTGAAGACCGTCTCGGACGGCAACGCCGTCGTCATGCTGCTGAGCGACTCGGAGTTCGGCGTCTCGGCCCTCGCCGCCGAGGCCGACCAGCCCGGGTCGATCCAGCCGGTGACCGGCTCGCCGGGCGACCTGGTGCTCGACCTCGTGCCCGACGCGAAGCAGATCCGCAAGGGCGACCGGATCGTCACGGCCGGCACCGTGTCGGACCGGCTCCCGTCGCCGTTTCCGCCGGGGATCCTGATCGGCGCCGTCAAGCGCATCGAAGGCGAGGGCGAGCTGGATCGCACGATCCACGTCGCGCCGGCCGCCGACCTGCGCAGCCTCGACTTCGTGCAGGTGCTGACCAAGCCCACCGCCGACCTGCGGGCCTCCGCCGGTACGCCGTGACCTGGAGCTCCGCCGCCGTCGCCCGCCTCGTCGCCATCGGCGCCGTCGGCGGCATCCTGCAGCTGACCACGATCTCGCAGGTCGCGATCTTCGGCGTGCCGGCCGACCTCTCGCCGCTGCTCGTCGGCGCCGTCGGCCTGCTCTGCGGCTCGATCGCCGGCGCCTCGTTCGGCTTCGGACTCGGGCTGTTCATGGACACGCTGCTCGCCCAGACGCTCGGTGTCTCCTCGCTCGTGCTGCTCGGCACCGGCTATGCCGCGGGGCGGCTGCGCGAGCTGCGCGATCCCGCGCACGCGCTGGTCCCCGTCGCCGTCGGCGCCGCCGCGACCGCCGGGGCGGCGATCGGCTTCACCGTCCTGCAGCTCCTGCTCGGCGTCGACGCGCCCGTCTCGGTGATGCTCGTCCGCCAGATCCTGCTCGTGACCGTGCTCAACACGCTGCTCGCCATGCCGGTGTACCTCGCCTGCCGCCGCGTGCTCGTCCCGTTCCTGCCCGACGACCCGCGCCGCCGCCGCCGCCGCGCGTACACCACTGGCGGTCTGAGCCCGCTCAGCCGCGCCTAGCCGTTCGCACATGCCCGCGCCGATCGAGGACCGCCGCCCGCCGATCACGCCGCAGCTCGCGGTGCGCGTCGCCGTCCTCGGCGGCACCGCGTTCGTGCTGTTCGCGGTCATCTTCTTCCGCCTCTGGTTCCTGCAGGTGCTGACCGGCGACGAGTACGTCAGCCAGGCGCGCGACAACCGCGTGCGCAAGATCAAGATCGAGGCGCCGCGGGGCAACATCATCGACCGCAACGGCAAGGCGCTGGTGAAGACGCGCGCCGCCCCGGTGGTCCAGATCCTGCCGAACTCGATCCCGGACGCGGAGCGCCTGGTTGCCGAGACCTACCGCAAGGCGCTCGCCGCCGCCGAGGGCCGCCGTCGTGCGGCCGCGCAGGACCTGCGCGACCTCGAGCGCCGGCTGCGCGCCGACGGGCGCAAGTCGACGCGGGCGGAGAAGCGGCTGCGGCGCCAGCTCGACCGGCGCGCGTCGCGCGCGGATCGGGTCGCGGTCGGCGCCATCCCCGCCGGCGAGACCGAGCTGCGCTCGCTCTACCGCCGGCTGGGCAAGGTGATCGACCTCGAGCCGGCGCGGATCCACAAGCGCGTGATCCAGGGGATCGCCGATCAGCCGATGGCCAACGTGACGATCAAGACCGACGTCGCGCCGCCCGCGTTCAACTACCTGCTCGAGCACCGCGAGGCGTTCCCCGGCGTCGTGGTGGAGAAGCGCTACCTGCGCAACTACCCGTACAAGACGCTGGGCGCGCAGCTGTTCGGCACGCTGCGGGAGATCTCCCCCGACGAGATCGGGACCGAGGAGTACCGCGGCGTCACGCAGGGCACGCGGATCGGCAAGGACGGCATCGAGGAGACCTACGACAAGTACCTACGCGGGACCGACGGGTTCACGCGCGTGATCGTCAATTCCTCGGGCAACCGCGACGACACGCGGCGCACGACGCGGAGCGCCCCCATCCAGGGCCGCCAGCTGCGCCTCACGCTCGACCTCGGGCTCCAGCGCGCCGCTCAGAACGCGATCGCGCGGGCGCTCGAGGCGGCGCACGGCAACGGCAACCCGGCCGACGCCGGCGCCTACGTCGCGATGGATCCCCGCGACGGCGAGGTGCTCGCGCTCGGCTCCTACCCGAGCTTCGACGCCAACCTGTTCGCCAAGCCGATCGACCAGGCCACCTACGACCAGCTCAACTCGGAGGAGAACGGCGCGCCGCTGTTCAACCGCGCGATCTCCGCCGGGTATCCGACCGGCTCGACGTTCAAGCCGATCACCGCGTTCGCGGCGGTCGACAACGGGATCATCACGCCGAGCACGGTGCTGTCGGACCAGGGCGTGTTCCGCTACGGCGGGCGCGAGTTCAAGAACGCGGGCGACGCGGTGAACGGCTCGCTCGCCCTGCCGCGCGCGCTGCAGGTCTCCTCCGACGTGTTCTTCTACCAGCTGGGGGCGCTGGCCAACGACGTCGGCGCGGTGATCCAGGAGTGGGCGCGCAAGCTGAGCTTCGGCAAGCCCACCGGCATCGACCTGCCCGGCGAGTACGGGGGCCTCGTGCCGGACCGCAACTGGCGCGACGGCGAGTTCGAGCAGTACGAGCGCTGCCGCAAGAAGGAGAAGCTCGCGTACCAGTCGCAGGAGGCGCTGTTCGCTTGCGGCGGCATCGACCGCGGCTGGAGCGGCGGCGACAACGTCAACCTGTCGGTCGGCCAGGGCGACCTGCAGGCCACGCCGCTGCAGCTCGCCACGGCGTACGCCGCGATCGCGAACGGCGGCCGCGTGGTCACGCCGCACCTCGGCAGGCAGGTCGAGGACGGCGCCGGTCGCCAGCTCGAGGAGATCCGCAAGCCGTCCAAGCGCCGCGTCGACTTCGATCCCGCGACGCTGGAGGCGGTCCGCTCCGGCCTGCGCGCCGCCGCGATGGAGTCGGGCGGCACCTCGGCCGATGTGTTCGACGGCTTCCCGTACACGGTCTACGGCAAGACCGGCACGGCCGAGCGCGGGCTGAGCCCCGACCAGTCCTGGTACGCGTGCTACGTCGACGACCCGGTCAAGCCGATCGTCGTCGTGGTCACGGTCGAGAAGGGCGGGTTCGGCGCCGAGGCCGCCGCACCGGCTGCGCGGCTCATCCTGTCCGAGTGGTTCGGCGTCAAGGACTCCGAGTTCCGCGTGGGGACGAGCGCGACCCGATGAGCCGCCTGTCCCGCCTGCGCCGGCGAAGCCGGGGCGACGTTACATTCCGCTACGGTTGGCCCGCCGCGTGAGCACCGCGACCCCGATCAAGCCGGCTTCGGACCCGCCGCCTTCGCTCGCTCCGCGCGAGTGGCGGCTGCGACTCGACCCCCTCTTGCTGCTCGCGGCGCTCGGACTGGTCGTCTGCTCGGTGATCGCGCTCAGGGGCGCGACGCGCGCCGACGTCGCCGGCCAGCCCTACTACTACGTGTATCGCCAGGCGATCTACGCCGGCGTCGGGCTGGTGATCATGTACGCGCTCTCGCGCATCGACTACACGCGGCTGCAGGAGCTGCGCTACGCGGTCTACGGCGTGCTGATCGGGATGCTCCTCCTGGTGCTGGGCCTCGCGACCACGACGCGCGGCGCCAACTCCTGGATCGAGCTGCCGTTCTTCACCTTCCAGCCGTCCGAGTTCGGCAAGGTGCTGCTCGTCGTCGCGCTCGCGGGGTTCCTGGTCAGCCGGATGCGGCTGATGGGCCGCCAGACGACGGCCCGGATCGTGCTGCTCGGGCTGATCCCGACGATGCTGGTGATGGCCGAGAACGACCTCGGCTCCGCGCTCGTCTACGGCGTCGGCATCCTCGCGGTCCTGTTCGTCGCCGGGGCGCCGTGGCGCCACTTCGCGGCGCTCGCCGCGCTGTTCGCCGTCGCGGTGGGGATCGTCCTGGCCGGCGCGCCCGCGCTGGGGGTCGACGTGCTCAAGCCCTACCAGAAGGACCGCCTGACGTCCTTCCTGTCGCCGTCGGCCGACCCGGCCGACGCGGGCTACCAGCAGCAGCAGTCCAAGATCGCCATGGGCTCGGGCCAGAAGACCGGCCGCGGAGTCGACAACGCGACCCAGACCGGGCTCGACTTCCTGCCCGAGCACCACACGGACTTCATCTTCGCCGTGGTCGGCGAGACCTACGGGTTCGCCGGCTGCGCACTAGTGCTATCGCTCTACGCGCTACTCATATGGCGCGCGCTCCACATCCTCACCATCGCGAAGAACCTGTTCGGAGCCTTGCTGGCCGGCGGCATCACCGTGATGCTGCTGTTCCAGCTCTTCGTGAACGTCGGGATGAACGTAGGCATCATGCCGATCACCGGCGTGACCGCTCCACTCTTATCTGCCGGCGGGTCATCGATGCTCGCCACCTTCCTGGCCATCGGCCTGCTGCAGTCGATCAACGCGCAGGCGCGCGAGACCGCTGCCGTCAAGGGCCGGGCCACAATGTTCGAATGAGGTATCACCGTGAAGAAGCAAGTGCTGGTCACCGTCGACCGGGGAGAGACCCGGGTCGCGATGCTGGAGGCCGCGGGCGAGGTCGCACCCGCCCGTAGGTCCCGCCGCCGCAAGAAGGGCGGTCTCCCCACCGGGTACCGCGTCGCCGAGGTCTACTTCGAGCGCCGCGGCGGCCGCTCGATCGTCGGCAACATCTACAAGGGCAAGGTCGACAACGTCCTGCCCGGCCTGGAGGCGGCGTTCGTCGACTTCGGGCTCGAGAAGAACGGCTTCCTGCACGTCGACGAGATCGTGCTCCCGGGCGTCGACCAGGTGAAGCGCGGCCGCGGCAAGGAGAGCGGCCCGCGCATCAGCGACCTGCTCAAGCCGGGGCAGGAGATCGTCGTGCAGGTCATCAAGGACCCACTCAAGACCAAGGGCGCGCGGCTCACGATGGAGCTGACGATCGCCGGGCGCTACATGGTCTACGCGCCGACGGGCGAGGGCGTCGGCGTGTCGCGCCGGCTGGACGACGCCGAGCGCACGCGGTTGCGCCAGGAGGCCAAGTCGCTCGACCTCGGCGGCGGCGGCGCGATCATCCGCACCGCCGCGCACGGGGCGAGGCGCGCGGACTTCGAGCGCGAGCTGAGCTACCTGTTCAAGCTCAACGAGGTGCTGCAGAAGCGCGTCGAGGAGGCGACCGCGCCGGCGCTCGTCTTCCAGGAGGCCGACCTCTCGGTCCGGGTCGTGCGCGACATCTTCTCCGCGCACTTCGAGCGCGCGATCGTCGACGACCCGAAGCAGCACCAGCGGCTCGTCTCCTTCTTCACCCGCACGGCGCCCGAGCTGGTCGACCGCGTCGAGCTGTGGGAGGAGCCGACCAACCTGTTCGAGGGCTACGGCGTCGACCCGGTGATCGAGGGGATGCTCTCGCGCCGCGTCGACCTGCCGAGCGGCGGCTACCTGATGATCGACTACGCCGAGGCGCTCACGGTCATCGACGTCAACACCGGCTCCTACACCGGCAAGGGCAAGGCCGCGCGGCTGGAGGACACGATCACGCGCACGAACCTGGAGGCGGCCGACGAGGTCGTGAACCAGCTGCGGCTGCGCGACATCGGCGGGATCATCGTCATCGACTTCATCGACATGGCGCGGGCGCGCAACCGCGACGCGGTGCTGAAGACGCTGCGCAAGGCGCTCGACGAGGATCGCACGAAGACGTTCGTCGTCGAGATCTCGCCGCTCGGCCTGGTCGAGATGACGCGCCAGAACGTCACCGACGGCGCGCGCGAGATCATGACCAAGGCGTGTCCCGTGTGCGGCGGCGAGGGCGTGGTCAAGTCCGAGGAGACGATCGCGATCGAGTTCGACCGCCACCTGCGCGAGCTCGCAGTCGACCGTGGCGCGGACGGCCCCGAGGCGTTCCTGGTCCGCATGAACCCGAGGGTGACCGCGTACTTCACCGGCGACGGCTCGCGCATGCTGCACGCGCTCGAGGAGGAGACCAACCGCTTCTTCCACTTCACCGGCTCCGAGGGGCTCCCGCTCGACCACTTCGCGGTGGTCCAGGAGGGCGCGCGCGCCGAGATCGAGGAGCAGAGCGTCCCGTTCCGGGAGGGGGAGGAGGTGCACGTCGACATCGTCGAGCCGCACATGTACTCCGAGGACGACGCGGTGGCGAAGGTCGACGGCTACCTGATCGAGGTCGCCGACGCGATCCCGTACGTGGGCGAGAAGATGCTCGTGCGGATCGAGCACGCGGGCCGGACCGCGGCGCGCGCGGTGCTGGCCGGCGACGTGGCGGAGGAGGCCGCCGCGGCCAGCGTGGAGCGGCGCAAGGCGCGCGACCGCAACGCCAAGCGGGCGGCGACCGCGGCGCGGACGCGCACACGCAAGCGGGAGCCGGTCGCGGTGGCGGCGCCGACGCGGGCGAGCGAGGACGAGGCCGAGGCCGTCGAGACGCTCGCCGACGACGACCACGCCGTGCACGCCGGGACCGGTCCGGCGGCGGCCGCCGAAGCCGACGAGGACACGGCGAAGCCCAAGGGGCGGCGGCGCTCCCGCACGCGCAAGCCGCCCGGTCGGGCCGACTCGTCCGCCGACGCGCCCGACTCGTCCGCCGACGCGACCGACTCGTCCGCCGACGCGACCGACTCGTCCGGCGACGCGCCCGACTCGGCCGGTGACGCGACCGACTCGTCAGCCACGATCGAACGCTCGGCGGACCCAGACGACGCGGTACACTCGAAGCCTCGGCGCCGTGGCCGCAGAGGCGGACGGCGCCGTTCGCGTGCGAACGCCGACGGCGACGCCACCGAAGTCTCCGAAGCCAGCGAGTGACCTGAACAATGCCCGAAACAACCTATGCCGTAGTCCGCACCGGCGGCAAGCAGTACCGCGTCGAGGAGGGCACCACGTTCCTCGTCGAGCGCCTGACCGCGGACGAGGGCGCCACCGTCGACCTCGAGCCGCTCCTCTACGCGAGCGGCGACGAATCGCTGTTCGGCGACAAGCTGGGGAAGGTCTCGGTCCAGGCGACCGTGCTCGGCCACGAGCGCGGCCCCAAGATCCGCATCTTCAAGTTCAAGCCCAAGCGCGGATACAAGCGCACCGCCGGGCACCGGCAGGAGCTGACGCGGCTCCAGGTCACGGGCATCGACAAGGGGGCCTAGACGACATGGCACACAAGAAGGGCCTCGGCTCCAGCCGCAACGGCCGCGACTCCAACGCCAAGCGCCTCGGCGTGAAGGTCTTCGCCGGCGAGGTCGTCACCGGTGGCGAGATCATCGTCCGCCAGCGTGGCACCCGCTTCAAGCCCGGCGACGGCGTCGGGATCGGCCGCGACGACACGATCTTCGCCACGTCGGCGGGGGTCGTGCAGTTCACCGCGGGTCGGCGGGGGCGCGTCATCTCGGTCGCACCAGCGTCCGCCGACTAGGGCCGACTAGGACTAGGGCCGACTCGGGCCGACTAGGGACCTGGATATCGGTTTCGCCTGCCAGGCGAGCAGCTCGTTCCTCGCGCTCGCCTTCGGCGACGTTACGCGTGCGCTCGCCTTCGGCGACGTCAGCTCGGCTGAGCCACAGGCCTGATCAAGATCTCGTTGACGTCGACGTGAGCCGGCTGGTTCACGGCGAAGAGCACCGCGCGGGCGACGTCCTCGGGCTGGAGCGGCTTGATCAGCGGCGGCTCGTCGAAGAACGGCGTGTCGACCAGGCCGGGCTCGACGAGCGTCACCCGGACGCCCGTGTCGTTGAAGTCCTGGCGCGCGGCCTCGCCCATCGCCGTCACCGCGTGCTTGGTGACCGAGTAGAACGAGCCCGGGAGCGGGCGGCGGCCGGCGACCGATGACGTGAGCACGAGGTGGCCCTGCACGGCGACCAGCGCGTCGTGCGTGGCCCGGATGGTCAGCGCGGCGCCGTAGACGTTCGTCAGCACCATCGCCTTCCACTCCTCCGGCGTCGCGGACGTGAAGCCGCGCGAGCCGCCGAAGCCGGCGTTCGCGAACGCGACGTCGATGCGCCCGTAGGCGGCGAGCGCCCGCTGCACGAGCGCCTGCTGGTCGTCCCACTCGGCCACGTCGCAGCGGACCGCGAGCGCGCGCTCGTCGCCGCCGAGCTCGGCGGCCAGGTCGCGCAGCTTGTCCTCCCTCCGCGCGGCGAGGACGAGGCGATAGCCGGCGTCGGCAGCCTGGCGCGCCGTGGCGGCGCCGATGCCGCTCGACGCGCCGGTGATCAGGAAGACCTTGTCGTCGGGCATGGTGCCGACGGTACTCGCGATCGCCGACTGGGCCCGACTAGGGCCGACTTAGGGATCTGGATATGGGTTTCGCCTGCCAGGCGAGCAGCTCGTTCCTCGCGCTCGCCTTCGGCGACGTTACGTGCCTTCGGCGACGTTACGTGCCTTCGGCGATGATAGGTGCATGCTCCACGATCGCGCACGCATCGAGGTCCGCGCCGGTGGGGGCGGCGACGGCTGCCTCTCGTTCCGGCGCGAGGCGCACGTGCCCAAGGGCGGGCCCGACGGGGGCGACGGCGGCCGCGGCGGCGACGTGGTGCTGCGCTGCGACGACAACCTGCGCGACCTGCAGAGCTTCCGCCGGCGCGCGCATTTCAGGGCGGCGCGCGGCGGCCACGGCCAGGGCGCGCAGCGCCACGGCGCGGACGGCGACGCCCTCGTCATCCCCGTGCCGCCCGGCACGCAGCTGGCGCGCTGGGACGGCACGCGCTACGACCTCGTGCGGCCCGGCCAGGAAGTGACGATCGCTCGCGGGGGCGCCGGCGGGCGCGGCAACGTGCACTTCAAGTCCGCGGTCCGGCAGGCGCCGCGGCTGGCCGAGCGCGGGCTGCCGGGGGAGGAGGGCGCCGTCCGGCTGCACCTCAAGCTGCTCGCCGACGTCGGGCTCGTGGGCCTGCCGAACGCCGGCAAGTCCTCGCTGCTCGCGCGCATGACGCGCGCCCAGCCGAAGGTGGCGGCGTACCCGTTCACGACGCTCGAGCCCGTGCTCGGCATGCTCGAGGCCGACGACCGCCAGCTCGTCCTCGCCGACATCCCCGGGCTGATCGAGGGCGCGAGCGGCGGTGCGGGGCTCGGCCACGACTTCCTCGCCCACGTCGAGCGCACGCGGCTGCTCGTGCACGTGCTCGACCTCGCGCCGCTCGACGGCTCCGACCCGCGCGAGAACCACGCGGTGATCGAGCGCGAGCTCGCCGAGCACGATGCGCGGCTGGCCGCGCTCCCGCGCGTGCTCGCCCTGTCGAAGGCCGACCTCGTCGCCCCGGAGGCGGCCGAGGCCGCCGCGGCGGAGTGGCGCGAGCGGGTGGGGGACGACGTGCCGGTCATCATCACGTCCAGCGCGACGCGCCAGGGCCTGGACACGCTCGCGCGCGAGCTGCTGCGGCGCGTCCCGCCCGCCGAGCAGGCGGACACCGAGGCCGCGGGCGAGGACGAGGTCGCGGAGTTCAAGCTGTTCCGTCCGGCGGCAGGCCGCGCGTTCGAGGTCGAGCAGCTCGGGAAGGGCGCATTCCGCGTGACCGGCCAGGCGGTCGACCGGCTGATCGCGCGCCACGACATGGAGAACGAGGAGGCGCTCGCGCTCGTCGAGCGCCGGCTGCACCGGATGGGCGTGATCGCGGCGCTCGAGGCGCGCGGGTTCGAACCCGGCGACGACGTCGAGCTGGGCGGGATCGTCTTCGAG